>JAFYLD010000041.1 GCA_017537245.1 Clostridia bacterium
CACTTTCCTTACAGAAAGTAAAAAATCGAGATTTTCAAAATTGAAAAAATCCAAAAGGTGTACAAAAACTAAAATAAAAACGCAAAAACTAAAATAAAAACACAAAATTGTAAATTGAAAACGTAAAAACTAAAATTAAAGGGGGTTAGCTGCATGGCACACGGCTTTACAGATAACAAGGAAACAGCCGATTTAGACGCGTTTATAGATAATAAATTAAGAGGACTAACGGCCCAGGTAACAGCATTGCAAAATAAGATTAATTCGTATTGGCAAAAGGTTTACCCGGTTGGTTCGATATTTACAACCGTGTCAACTACAAGCCCCGCAACATTGTTTGGCGGTACATGGGAACGTTACGGCGTGGGCCGTACCCTGGTTGGCGTAGACGGCGGGCAATCCGAGTTTAACAGCGTTAACAAGCAAGGCGGCGCAAAGTCAAACAATTATACCCCGCGCGGTTCGGTTAATGGATCCGTAGGCGGCCACGCATTGACAGTAAACGAAATGCCCGCACATAACCATGTTGGTAAAATTCAAGTTGCCGATGTAGTTAAACCCGCATATTTACAGACTTTACCGGGATTTGCTCAAACGGGCGGCGATTTTACCGTTCCGGTTGTTGATTATACGGGCGAAGCGGGCAACCCGTTTAGTTTTAAAGCCGACGGCGGCAACGCGTCACACAACCACGGGTTTAGTGGTTCTTTTAACGGACAAGCCCAGGCCGTAAGCACATTGCAGCCGTATATTACTGTTTATTTTTGGCGTAGGACAGCATAAGGGGCGATTATATGAACCGACGCGAAGAATTAATAAAGATAGTTGGCGACGATCCTATAAACGCTAAAATGATAGATTACGTTATAGGACTTGAAAACCGGTTAGACGAGTTAGAAAAGAACGACCGCGAGGGCATAGCACCGTTTTATAAGGTTAACCCGGATAACCCGTTACAACAAAAAGTAATGCCGATGTTTAAGGCGTACAAAGAGTTGTTACAACAATACACCAATTGTTATAAGGCGTTGGCGAAAATGAACGACAAAGACGACGGCAAAGAAGAAAGCCCGTTAAGAAAGTGGGCGGCAAACCGAAATGTTAATACAGAGTAAAACAAATTGGAGCGCGGACAACAGTTTTTTAATTGAATATCGGGATCGTATCGACGCGGGCGACATAATCGCAGGGTATGAACTCAAAACGGAACTTGACAATTTAATAGATGATTTGTTTCACAATGACGCGTATTTTTATGACGTAACCGACAGCCGTTTACGCATGGACTTTATGGAACATTGCGTAAGACTAACGAAAAGCCCGTTTTATAATCAACCAATGATTTTAATGTTGTGGCAAAAGGCGTTTATTGAAGCGGTATATAGTTTCAAAATGGCCCGCGATTACATGGAACGTAAACAAGTAATTGACCGATTTAAAAAGGTTCTATTACTAATTGCCCGTAAAAATACTAAGTCGGAAACGTGCAGCGCGTTAGGTTTATCGGAGTTTATAACAGGCAATCCGGGCGCGGATATTGTATGCAGTAGTAACGACGACAACCAGGCAAGTTTGACGTATGACGCAATCGACACAATGCGTTTACTAATTGACCCGGACGGGATCGACACGCACCGCAACCAACGTTTTATTTTGAACCGGGCGACAAATACGAAAGTATTTAAATTGTCGGATCGAACAAAGAACAAAGAGGGCCGCAACATAGATTGGGCCGTTGTCGATGAGGTTCACGAAATGAAAACAAACGTAATTGTTAAAAGTATTGAGCAATCGCAGAGTTTGAAAGAAAACCCGAAATTAATACTAATAACAACAGAGGGTTTTGTTGACGGGGGTTTTTTGGACGATGAATTAAAAAAGGCAAGGGCGATAATTAACGGCGATGACGATAGCATAAGCGCACAACGTTATTTACCCTGGTTGTATACCCAGGACAGCGAAAACGAAATATTTACGGATCCGCAAACCTGGTATAAATCTAACCCAACGTTAGGAATAGTTAAGAAGTGGGACTATTTAACGGAGCAAGTAGACGCAGCACGTAAAAGTAAATCCGATAGAATTTTTGTTTTAAGCAAAGATTTTAACATCAAACAAAACGTTGCGGTTAGTTGGTTGAACTATGAGGACTACACATATAACGCCACGTTTGATATTGAGGATTTACGCGGGTGTTTTGCATTGGGGCATGTCGATTTGGCAGAAACAACGGATTTGGGTTGTGCAAAGGCGTTAGTTGTTAAAAACGGTATTAAATACGTGTTGACACAATATTTTATACCGCAAACGAAATTAGACCCGGAGAACGACGACCACAACCACGGGGCAAAATACAAAGAGTGGGCCGACGCCGGTTACATAACCGTATGCGAGGGCAACGACATTGATTTAAGTTTGGTTGCAGCCTGGTATTACGAAACGTTGTATTTAGAATACGGCATAAAGTTATACAAATGCGGTTACGATCAAAGGTTTGCTAAAGAGTGGTTAAACTCAATGGCAACGTACGGTTGGTACAAAGGCGAAAACGGCGATGTTGAAATGATATTGCAAAATGCAGATACGTTAAACAATGCGTTGTTGTTATGTGAAGCAGATTTAAAACAAAGGTTGATTAACTACAACAACAACCCCGTTGACCGTTGGTGTTTGGGCAATGCCTGTTTAAAGGTTAACGAGCGACGCCAGGCGTTAATTGTAAAGACAAACGACGCAAAAAAGATTGACGGGGCGGTAACATTAGTAAGTTTATACGAAATGTACCGAAGATATAGAACTGATTTAAAAACGAAATGGGGGTGATAAAATGCGGTGGTTCGATAAATTGTTTAGACGCGGGCCTAAAAATGTAAAATACGCGCCAACAATGAACGGGTTTTGGCCTGTATATACGCAGTTTGGTACAAATATATATGCGTCGGACGTAGTGCAACAAGCAATAAAGTGCATTGTTGACGAAATGAAAAAATTAAATCCAACGCATGTTCGCTATATAAACAGCGATCCGACACCGGTTAAAGGATCAATACAAGACGTATTGAGCAATCCTAACGAACTAATGACAACAAACGAGTTTTTGGAAAAAATAACGTGGTTGTTATTACTGAACTATAACGCGTTCGTTATACCGACATATTACACGTGGGTTGATGATAAGACCGGGGCGACATTAAGACGGTACGAAAGTTTGTACCCGATTAACCCGTCGCAAGTTGATTTTATAGAGGACGCGGGCGGCCGTTTATTCGTAAAGTTTACGTTTTGGAACGGGTACACAACAACAGTACCATACGACGATGTTATACACATTAAATATAACTATTCAGTTAGTGAATACATGGGCGGTAATGAGTTAGGACAACCCGACCACAAAGCACTATTAGGTACGTTGGAACTAAACGACCAATTGTTAAAGGGTATTGCAAAGGCAATGAACGCGAGTTATGCAATCAACGGTATTGTTAAATACAATACTATGATGGACGACGGACGAACAGAAGCGGCATTAAAAGAGTTAGAACGGAAATTACAGAACAGCGAAAGCGGTTTTTTACCGTTAGACTTGAAAGCCGATTTTACACCATTGGAGCATAAAAGCGAGTTAGTGGACGAACCGACGTTAGCGTTTATCGACGAAAAGATTTTAAGGCATTGGGGCGTACCGTTAGCGATATTGACCGGAGATTATACAAAGGAACAATACGAGGCCTTTTATCAAAAGGCACTAGAACCGCTAATAACTGCATTTACCCAGGCGTTTACAAAGAAAATGTTAACAAGCCGTGAACGGGCGTTTGGTAATAGGATCGAATTTTATACTAAAGACTTAATTTTTATGTCGATTAGTCAAAAAATCGAAATGATTAATTTGTTATCGCCTACCGGTTCGTTATTCGAGAACGAAAAGCGTACTATTTTGGGTTTAATGCCGTTACCGGAACTAGAGGGCAAACGATACATGTCTTTAAATTGGATTGACGCAAACAACGCGGATCAATACCAGGTGGGCAAAGTAAACGTTGACGTTGTAGACAAAAACGAAACAAACGTTAATGAGGATATTTAAAGGGGGTTAGCACTATGAATTTAATTACAATACAGACATTGGCAGACGGTAACAAGATAAGATCGTTTTTAAACTATGAAACAAGCGACGCAGCCGTAGGGGCATTGTATAGCGCGTTGGCGTCGGCCGTTGCCAATACCGATATTGTACAAGTTATTTGTATGGTAATGGACGACGAGGGACGTTGTAAAAAGTACGAAAGTTGGGTACGTGAACCGCTACAAGAACCCGACGGCGTGAGAACGTAAAGGGGGTTACATATGGCAGACTTTGAACAACCGCAAAGCCGTAACGAGGCGATATTACAAAACATATTGGGTGCGGATAACGAGTTATTGCAGCCACAAAGCCGTATAGAAACATTGTTACAACAATTGTTACAAGAGTTGGGCGGCGGGGGTGAAGTAGCAGCCCCGGAAATTGGTTACAAGATTTTGAATAAACAAAATATCGCAATTACTCATGGATCCCAAAGCCGCGCAAACTTCAATAGTTATTTGATTTTAACGCAAGTCGGTATTATTTACGTTAAGGTTGTTGACGGCGTTGTAAGTGCCGAAAATTTGGCGGGTTACACGTATACGGTTAGCGGTACAGTAAGCGGCCAAACAGTAAATATTGATTTGGGTTACGCATGGAACGTAGGCGTTATTATACCGGTTTTAAACGATTATGTAACGTCGGTAACATTCAGTTAAAGGGGGTGTAAAACATGGCAGTTTTAGAGAAACGCGCATTTAATTTTGAAATACGCGCAGCCGAAAACGATAACGGCGAAAAGATTATAACAGGCCGTCCAATTGTTTATAATTCGCGTACCAATATGGGAATGTTTGACGAGATTATAGACGCGGGCGCACTAGACGGAGCAGACCTAACGGACGTTCGTTTTTTAGTTAACCATGATACAAGAATGATACCGTTAGCCCGTTCACGTCGTAACAACGGTAATAGCACAATGAAGATTACACCGGACGTACAGGGCCTTAACATGGATTTTGTCAAACTTGACACCGAAAATAACAGCGACGCCCGCGCGTTGTATAGTGCCGTACAACGTGGCGACATTTCCGGCATGTCATTTATGTTTTATATCGACGGTGACACATGGGAAAATCTCGAAAGTGAACACCCGACAAGGCACATTACAAAAATTGGATCCGTTGTAGAAGTAAGCGCGGTAACATTTCCCGCTTATGAAAGCACCGAGATATACGCACGTTCAGAGGCGGCGGCGTTGGATAACGCCAAAACTGTTTTGGATAAAGCAAGGGCCGAACAACGCGCGGCGTCATTGGATAATGACGAGAACACATTAGCACTTCTAAAGGAAAAAACCAAAATTATTTCAAGGGGGTAAAAATTATGAAGCGCAAAGACATTTTAACAAAGAAACTTGCAAGACTTAATGCAAAGAAGTCAAGTCTTACAAGTAGAGCAATGGCAAGCCAGGACGTAAACGAGGTTCGTTCTATTAATGCGGAACTTGAGGACGTAAACGCAGAAATTGAGGAAACACAAAGCGAGATTGACGCAATCGACGCAGAGGAAAACGAGGCAGCACAAAGGGCCGCACAAGTACCCGACGGCGCACAGCTTGTTAATGGTTCTATCGTTGGCGCATTTGCACAGGGATCACAGCCCGCAACAGGCGGCGAAAACCGCGAGAACGTAGACCCTACTAGTACAATGGAGTACCGCCAAGCGTTTATGAAGTACGTACAGACAGGCGAACCCATTACACGCGCGGGTGAAGCAATCAGCACAAACGAAACAGGCGCAGCAATCCCGTTTACAATTATGAACGATGTTATTAACACGGTTCGTAAGAGATATGGAAACCTTTATTCTAAGGTTCGTAAGATTGCCGTACAGGGCGGTGTTGAGTACCCCGTGGGTGCATTGTCTGCAACATTTAAGTGGATCAATGAAAAGACAGTTTCACCCCGTCAAAGCCTTGATAAGTTGGGCAAGGTAACATTTAACTATCACACAGCAGAAATTAGAATTTCTCAAACTTTCTTGTCACAACTTCTTACACTTTCTAGTTTTGAGGCAAAGATTGTTGAGGTTATCGCAATTGCATACCTTGAAGCAATGGATTACGGCATTGTAAACGGATCCGGTAACGGTTCTATGTTGGGTATTCTTAACGATCCTAGAGTAACTAACACAATTACAATGACAGCCGCACAAATTAGCGATTGGACTAAGTGGCGTAAGAACTTTTTTGCCGCATTGCCTTTAGGTTATCGTTCCGGTGAGTTTATTTTCCCGGTTGGAACAGTTGACGCATATCTCGAAACAATGGCAGACGCCAACAACAACCCTATTTTTAGACAGGCAACAGGACTTGAAGTTAACGACGGCGACGCCCGCAACCCTAACGGTAGATTTTTCGGCCGTGATATTTCCCTGGTTGAACCCGACATTATCGCAGACTTTGACAGCGCACAAGCCGGCGACGTTATCGGTATTTATTGGCAGCCCGACGAATACGCAATTAACGAGAATTTCGGTTTTACAATGCGTAGGTATTTCGACGAGGAAACAAACGAGTGGGTAGACAAGGCACTAGTTGTTGTTGACGGTAAGATCCTTAACCCGACAGGTTATTACAAGATCATTAAGGGCTAATAAGGGGGTGTATTTATGAATAATACAACCGTTGGAGCATTACAGGCGTTATATGTAGCGTTGGGCGGTACATTGTCCGATGTATCAAACCTTGTAACAATTCCCGATATGATTAACGCAATCGCGGGTTATATCGGTATTAAGGACATTAACACCCAGGCCGAAAAATCAAGCGCAACATTGTTTGACACGAAAGTATCAAACATACAAACAGGTGTAAACGTTGCGGACGGTGCAATAACCGGTACACTAAAATATTTAGCAACCGGGCCAATTGCGGACTATTGGGGCGCGGGTAACTTTATGGCATTAAAGTTTGTTGACCCTAACAAGAATACCGATAAAATCGACGTACGTATGAACCCGACAGCCGGCACGGGCGACGGTTGGGTAACACTTGACAACGATATGAACGGCGTATTTAAAGTTACGGCAACAACACAAAAGTTTGAAGTTAGAACCACAACAACAAACGGAACAGTTAAAACACAATCGTTTGATTTGTCCGGTTTAACACTTGAAACACAACAGTAATTTACAAGGGGGTAAAACACAATGATTAATTCAAACAGAATTGTACCGGTAGCAAAGACCGATTTACTTACACTTTACGGTAATATGCTTGTTATTGCCGGTACAACAATTGCAAAGGTTGACGCCAACGACGCAAGCGGCGTTTTTGAGATTACAGAGGGATCCGGCAACATGATTGCAAGCGAACCCGTAAGTACATGCGATTTTGGCGAGGACGTAACCGCCGCAGTATTGTATTTCATTCCTGGTTACGATTACGCCGGATTTACTGTTAACGGTGTTGCAGTAGAAACAAGCGGCGCAACAGTTGACGTTAACAGCGTAAACCTTTACACCGCTACACTTGCAGACGGCGCGGTAACAATTGCACAGGTAGGTTTTTAATTAATTCGTGATTACGTGCGCGGGTACGAATACCCGTACCCGCAACCGTAATTTACTAAAGGGGGCAAAACGATGTTAACGAACGAAGAACAAATAGCGCAGATTAAAGCCGCATTGGGTATTGGCGACGGTATACCGGACGCAACAATTAATGTTTGGTTATCAGACGTTAAAGACTATATGTTAAACGCCGGTGTTCCGAATAGTGTTATAAATGCGCAAACAACAATAGGTACGTTAACACGTGGCGTTGCCGATAGTTGGAATTACGGAGCGGGTAACACGGGTTTTAGTACGCTATTTAAAGAACGTGTAGCGCAATTGGCATTAGGTAATACGGGGGTTAACATATGAGCGAATTTAAACCCGCAACACCGTTTAATGTACCGGGGCAATACTTTAAATGTACCGAAACAATGGTTAAAGGTACTTTGAAAAAAGTTTATGACGAAATAGGGACAACGTTTTATTGTTCGTTCCGTTCGTTTGGCGGTACTGAACGAGAAAACAACGGCATAACAGTTGTTGAAGATACGGCCACAATAGAAACGTGGTACGATCCGAATTTAACTACAAATTGTAAAGTTGTTATAGGCGGTGTAAATTACGAGATTTTAGGAACACCCGAAAACGTGGCAATGCGTAACAAGTGGTTAAGGTTTAAAGTACGAGCAATACGCGGGGGCGCGTAATTATGGCAAATAAATTAATATTCATGCAAACGCCCAACATGAAAAAACTGTTAACGCAGTTTGAAGAATTGAGCAGTAAAGGTTTGCAAGAGGCCATAAAAGGCGCATTAATTGAAAGTCATAAATATATTACGCCGTTGTTACGGCAACAGATAGAAAAGCACCGCCAAACGGGCCGTACTGAAAATTCATTAGACGAAATACCACGGGTAACGGTTGAGGGTAACAAAATATCAATGCCGGTTGGTTTTCACATATCACAAGGGGGTTTACCGTCAATATTTCTTATGTATGGTACGCCAAAAATGCCCCCCGACACGGCATTATATAATGCGGTGTTTGGTGATGAAACCAAACGAGAAATAGCAAAGATACAACGCGAATATGTTAAACGGGCAATGCAAAAGTATTTAAACGGGGGTTAATAGAATGATTGAAGATAAGTTAATAGAATTATTGGAAACGTTCGGTTTTCCCGTTTACAGGCAAGGCAGTTTAGCACAAAACGCACCGTACCCGGACACGTTTTTTACATTTTGGGAAAATCCCGAAAATACGACCGATTACGACAATGATACGAAGTTTGTAATATATGATTTTAACGTTTATGTATATTCAAACGATCCGTTAGCGTTGGCAAACACATTAAGCGCAGCACGAACACTATTAAAGCAAAACGATTTTGTAATTTTGTCACGTGGGTTTGACGTTGCAAGCGATGAAATAAATCACACGGGCAAAGGTTTTGAAGTCGGTTATATCAATACAGAAAATTAAAAAAAGGGGGTAAAAATTATGCCTACATTTCAACAGGAAACACAGTATTTCGAGTTTAGGGGCGTTGATAGTTTCTATATTGCACCCGTAACCCAGGACGACAAGGACGGTTATGTAACCGGTACGCCTGTTTATTTCCAACCCGTACAAGAGATAGGAAAGACAACAGACAGCGCAAGCGAAGCGCACTATTACGACAATAAGGCACTTATTGTTGTTAATTCAGAAAGTGCGGACACAATCGCAATTACAATGACCCCGCCCATGTTGGATCAATTGGCACAAATTACGGGCAAGTCATTTGACGAAACAACCGGCATGTATGTTGACGGTGAAAGACAAAATCAGTATTTCGCTATTATGTACCGTACAAAGGGAACAGACGGCAAGTACAGATACGTTTCACGTCTAAAGGGTACGTTTAACATTCCCGAAGAAACAGTATCAACAGAGAACGACGGAACGGACACAACCAACACACAAGTTACATTTACCGGAGTTTACACGGCATACGAGTTTAACAAGGGTAAGAAAGTTAACGGCGCGTGGGTTAAGGGATCCGCAAAGGGCATTGTTGTTGATGAACGTTACGGTCTGGTTGATTTTTCTACATTCTTTAATGCAGTACAGACACCCGACAGTATACAGGCAAGCGGCGCGGAAACATTCAGCGTTACAAACACATTGTCGCATGTTGCCGACAGTAACGGAGCAACAAGCGTTAATAGCGGCGACAGCTTTTTAGGCGCACTCACAGCCGAAACAGGTTATACAATGAGTGAAGTTACCGTAACAATGGGCGGCGACGATGTAACAGCAACCGCGTATACGGCAGCTAACGGAGTTGTTTATATTGCCAATGTTACAGGCGATATTGTTATTACCGCAACAGCAACAGAAACCGAACAGCAAAACGACGGTTAACGAACGAGGCCGGGCGGTTTAACCGCCGCCCGGTTTTTTCTTAAAACTAAAATTTAAAGGGGGCGCGAAAAATGGCCGAAATTAAGTTAAACATTTATGACAGAGAAACAAAGCAGATTGCAAAGACATATACAACAGATAGTATTGATTTGATGTTTGGAACGGTTGAGGATATTTTAAACGTTATCGACCTGGATAATTTGAACGATCAAAAGGCACTTGCAGGCATGATTGTTAAGGGTTGGGGACAATTAAAGCCATTTTTAAAAGACATTTTCCCCGGACTTACAGACGACGAAATAAAGGGCGTTAAGATTAACGAAATGATACCCGTATTTATGCAGATATTCGCGGGAATATCTGAAAATATGGGCGTACTAATGAACGGAAAAAACTAAACGAGGGGGCGAACGATAACGCCCCCGTATATGAAAGTTTATTTGATATAACCGTTAATTTGTGTAAGTGTTTCCCAGGTTTTACGCCGTTATCGTTAAGGCGTGAACGTGCGCGCGAAGTATTTTTATTAATTCGTCGATTTAATGAGCATAACGAACGCGAACAAAAGAACAAACCACAAATAAAGAACGGTAAAAGGATCATACGCCGCCCCGCCGGTGATGATTGGTTTTAAAATCTTAAATACCCAATAGGGTATTAGAAAGGGGGTTAACAATGGCAAATAACAATAAAGATACAACAACCACGTTAGGTATTGACATATCGCAGTTTAAACGCGGTTTACAGGACGCGCAAAGGCAAATTAAATTAGCAAATGCAGAATTTAAAGCAGCCGCCGCCGGTATGGATAAGTGGAGCGACAGCGCAACCGGTGTACAAGCAAAGATTAAGCAACTTGAAACAACATTAGACGCCGAAAACAAAAAGTTAGAACTACAAAAACAGCGTTTAATTGAAGTTGAGCGCGAACAGGGTAAGAATAGCGCGGGCGCGAACGAATTACGTATTGCAATTGCTAACCAACAAGCCTCAATAGCAAAAACCGAAAAATCGTTAAGCGATTATAACGGTAAGCTAAAAGATTTACAGAACGCCGAAAACCAGGCAAAGACGGCAACCGGAGCGTTAACCGACACAATAGGTTTACAACAAAATAAGTTAGACGCACTCAAACAAAAATATACCGATGTTGTATTAGCCCAGGGCGCAAACAGCAAAGAGGCTAAAGCGTTGGGCGCGCAAATTTCCGCATTGTCGGGCGATTTGGCAACCAACAAACAGAAAATGGCCGACGCCGAAAACGCCGCCGATAAGTTAGACAAAAGTTTAACGGACGTTGGCGACGCAGCAACAGAGGCGGGCAAAGACGCAGAGAACGCCGCAAACGGCGGTTTTACGGTTCTAAAAGGCGTAATGGCAAATTTGGCAACGCAAGCGATTAACGCGGCGTTAAACGGCCTTAAAAGCATGGGTTCGGCATTACTTGACGTTGGTAAACAAGCCGTTGCCGGTTACGCCGAAATGGAACAATTAAAGGGCGGTGTTGAAAAGTTATTCGGTGACAGCGCGGACACCGTAATTAATTATGCCAATAACGCATTTAAAACGGCCGGTATGAACGCAAACGACTATATGGAAACCGTTACAAGTTTTTCCGCGTCGTTAATTAGTGGTTTGGGCGGTGATACTGCCGAGGCGGCCCGCATTGCGGACGTTGCTATAACTGATATGGCCGATAATGCAAACACGTTTGGTACATCAATGCAAGATATACAAAACGCGTACCAGGGTTTCGCAAAAGGCAATTTTACAATGTTGGATAACCTCAAATTAGGTTACGGCGGTACACAAGCGGAAATGTTACGTTTAGTACATGACGCCGGCGTTGTAGACGAAAGTATAACAAGTATTAATGATGTTTCATTCGATCAAATTATCGAAAGTATACACATTATACAAGAAAATATGAATATAGCCGGGGCAACAGCAGCCGAGGCCGCACACACTATTGAGGGTTCGGCCAACGCTATGAAAGCGGCATGGGGCAACCTGGTAACGGGCCTTGCAGATGAAAACGCAGATTTAGACGGGTTAATAAATAATTTTATTGAAAGCCTGTTAACATATGCGGGTAATATAATGCCTGTAATTCAAACAGCAATTGGCGGTATTAGTACGCTAATTTTACGTTTGGTTCAAGATTTATTACCCCAGGCGTTAAACATTCTTACAAGTGAATTACCGAATTTTTTGAATACGGGCGCAGAATTATTAATTAGTCTGATTAGCGGGATTTTATCGGCCACGCCTCAATTAACGAGTGCGATTTTATCGGCCGCGGACATGATTTTAAATACATTTTCCCACCAAATACCAAACATAGTTTCGTTATGGGTTGATATGTTCCCTCAGATCACAAGCGCGATTTTATCGGCCGCCCCTCAAATTTTGCAAGCCGGAATTACTTTACTAATGTCATTAGTTAATAGTATCCCGTTAATTTTGCCATATTTCCAACGCGAACTACCCCGCCTAATTAACATGATTGTACGCGTTTTAAACCAGGGTATACCGCTTATAATTCGGGGTGGTTTGGCGTTGCTAAACGGACTTTTGCAAGCGATCCCGTTAATTTTGCCGGCCGTCGTGCCTCAAATTGGAAAATTGGTTGTTAGCCTGGTTAATGCCCTAGTTTCTAATGCCCCATTAATTTTAGACGCCGCCATACATGCACTTAACGCCATAGTTGAGGCGTTGCCGATTATCGCGGACTCATTAACGCCCGAAATTATAAATTTGGTGTTAATGGTTAGCCAATGTTTAATTGATAATGCCCCGGTTTTGGCAAGCGCAGCATTACAATTTTTTTGGGTAATTATTACGGAAGTGTTACCGCAATTGTTCGGGGCGTTAGTTGATTTGGCAACGGATTTTATTGAAATTTTTGTAGAAACCTGGTTAAAACCGGTAATACAAAGTTTTAAAGACACATGGCAAGCAATACAAAAAATTTTTAGTGTTGTTGCCGAGTGGTTCGGTGAACAATTCACAAAAGCGTATTTGAATATACAAAATGCGTTTAAAAATATAGGTTCGTGGTTTTCGGATCGTTGGACGGATATTAAAAACGCACTTGCAAACGTGGCAACCTGGTTTAGTGAAAACTTTACGGCAGCCTATACCAATGTTAAAAATGCGTTTAGTGCAATTGGTTCATGGTTTGGCCAACGGTGGACAGATATTAAAAATATCTTTTCAAATGTCGGAACGTGGTTTAAGTCGAAATTTTCGGACGCATGGACGAAAATCAAACAGGTGTTCGCACCGGTGGGCGAATTTTTCGGCGGTATTTGGGACACGATCAAAGAAAAGTTTACCGCAGTTGGTACAAGCATAGGCGACGCGGTAAGCGGAGCATTTACGAATGTTGTAAATAGTGTTTTATCCGGTGCAATCGGAATTATTAACCGATTTATACGAGGTATAAACGGAGTAATTGACATTGTAAACGATTTGCCGGGCGTAAGTATTAGCCGATTGAGTGAACTATCAGTACCACAATTGGAGCGCGGCGGTATTTTGAAACGTGGGCAAGTTGGTTTATTAGAGGGTAACGGATCCGAGGCCGTTGTACCATTAGACCAAAATAAAAAGTGGATCAATTCCACGGCCCGTGCTATGAACGACGCATTAAGCACCCAGGGCGTTATTAATAACAACGGTGGAAACGTAACGAATAATTACAATTTCACGCAGAATAATACAAGCCCGAAAGCATTAAGCCGTTTGGAGATTTACCGCCAAACAAAGAACCAATTTAATTTTGCCACGGGGGCAACGGGGGGTTAAGCGATGTTACAAGTAATTGCGGAAAACAAATATAACGAACAAATTAATTTGACGCAAAACGGCAATTACGCGTTGTTGTCGGTTGGGGGTTTAACGCCCCCGGCCGCAACAATTAATACCGCCGTTATTGCCACAAGTGACGGAGCGGTGTTTAATTCGTCTAGGTTGGGAACACGTAACATTGTGTTGACAATTACCCCGTTAAACTCAATTGAAACGAACCGTATTAATTTGTATCAGTATTTCAAAGCGAAACAGTATATTAAATTGTACCTGGAAAATAACACGCGTTCCGTTTGGATTGACGGTTATATAGAAAGTATCGACGGCGATTTATACACCCAAAGCCAACAATTACAGATTAGTATTATTTGCCCGGATCCGTATTTTAAAGATACAACAACGGGTTTATATACATTCAGTAACGTAATAGATTTGTTTTCGTTCCCGTTCGCTATTGAGGAAACACCCGGTATACCAATATCGCAGTTGGGCGAATATGTCGAAATTGCTATTACGAACAATTCAGACGACGAAACAGGCATAGTTATTACGTTGTTAGCCAATGCAGCCGTAACGAACCCGACAATATACAATATGACAACTAACGAACACTTTACGTTAAATATCAGTATGGAAACGGGCGACGTAATAACGATTGATACCAGGCGCGGACATAAGACCGTAACATTAAATCGTGACAGCAACATAACGAATATATTAAACAATATGGTTCAAGGTTCATCATGGTTAAATTTACTTGTAGGCGATAACATTTTTACGTATACATGCGATACAGGCGCAGAATATTTAAATATTAGCGTTGAATTACAACCGATTTATGAGGGTGTATAATATGAACTTTTATTTACTAAACGACGATTTGGAATATATACAGATTATCGAAATTTTTACGTCGATGATTTGGACGACGCGTTATTATACGGCGGGCGATTTTGAGTTATACGCACCCGCAACGCCGGAACTATTAAGCACATTGCAGCGTGGTTATTATATCGTTCGTGACGATGATTTAACGCAAGCTATGATAATAAGTAATTTTGAAGTTAAAACCGACATAGAAAACGGCGATTATATCACGATTACGGGGCAAAGTCTGAAAAGCATATTAAACCGTCGTATCATATGGACGCAAACAGTATTAAACGGAAACGTCGAAACAATGTGCCGTAAGTTGGTTACAGATAACGCAATAAACCCGACAATTGCGGCCCGTGCAATATCCCGGTTAGTGTTGGGCGATACAATCGGACTAACCGGAACTATTGAGGCGCAATACACGGGCGATAATTTGGGCGAAACGTTAACCGCAATCGGCCAAACATACGGGATCGGTTACGACGTGTTGTTAGATTTACCAAATAAACAATTTAAATTCGTATTGTTACAAGGGGTAAACCGTACGTACTCACAAAACAGCGTACCCCGTGTTATTTTCTCGAATGAATATTCATTCGATTCTCCGTATTTGATGGAGCAAACGATTC
>JAFYLD010000042.1 GCA_017537245.1 Clostridia bacterium
CAATTATAAAAACGTTGCGTTGGTTGCCGGTGAGGGTGAGGGAACGGCCCGTAAAACCGCCTCAATCGGTACGGCGTCCGGGTTGGATCGTTACGAACTGTTTGTTGACGCCCGCGACGTTTCGAGCAACGACGGCGCAATAAGCGCAAACGAATATACAAATTTGTTGTTGGAGCGTGGGGCGCAGAATTTGAGCGAAACCGTAATAACTGAAAGTATAGAGGGCGAAATTGAGCCAAACTATACGTACGTATTAAACCGCGATTACTTTTTAGGCGATATAGTAGACGTAATAAACGATTACGGCGTGACAATGTCACCGCGTATAATAGAGGTAATAGAATGTACGGACACAAACGGTTATACATGTATACCAACGTTCGCGACGGACGTTTAAATAAAAAATAAAGGGGGTTGCAGTCATGGCAATTAGTTTTGGATTTTTTAATAGTGTTAACGATGATAGGTTATACAATGCCGAAACGTTCAATACTTATTTTGAGGGCCTTATAAGTCAAAACGGCGTTTTTGAAAACGTGGGTAATAGTTTAGCAGTTGCAGCCGGTGACGGTTTAAACGTAACAGTTGCGGACGGTAAAGCAATTGTTAATTCGCATTGGGTTAAGCTAACGGCGGTTGAAACATTGGCAATTGCAACGGCGCATAATCTGTTTAGCCGTTACGATATGGTTACATTACGTTGGAACGCAGCAACCAGGGACGTTACATTACAAGTAACAACAGGTACGCCCGCAAGTACGCCCGTACGCCCGACACCCGTTACAAGTGATACCGCGTACGAAATAGTTTTAGCGTACGTTTTAGTACCCGCAAATACCACAAGTTTAACAACGGGTAACATATACGACCAAAGGCCCAACACGGCCGTTTGTGGATATATTACGGGCCTTATAGATCAAGTCGACATAACCGAATTATTCGCACAATATCAAGCGCGTTTTGCAGCACTTGAAAACAGTTTGGCAAATTGGCAGCAAACACAACAAGACACTTTCGACGCCTGGTATTATCAGTTAACCCAAAATTTAACCGTCGGTGCGTACATTCAAAAGTTTAGTAAAATCGTAGTTGGCGGCGCGGGTGTAAGTAATATAATACCCCTGGATATGAACGGTTATGAATACGACGAAAACGACGTAATTTTACCGACATTAAACGGCCTTACATTGCAACCCGATTACGATTATTTAATAGATACCAGGACAACCCCGGTACAAATGCACATTAACGGACAATTAACGGCGGGCAATAGATTTGAGGTTATTATACTTAAATCTAATATGTCGCAAACGTCCGGTGGACTTCTTACAAGTGAACGCAACAATAAGTTTATACATGTTGAGGACGCAAAGCCCGGAGCGGCACATGGCTTTATTGTTTCTACATTAGGCACAACAAACGAAATTGCCGTTGCTAACCGTAATTTGTTTAGGTTGGATCAAATAGAAACAACGAGCCGCGACGGATTGACATTTACGAAGAACGCGGACGGATCCATAACAACGAACGGTACAAGTACGGCGGGTTATGTTGGCGTTAGTGCGGCAATTGATAAAAACGCGTTTGTTGTGGGCCAAACATATACGATTAGCACGGGTAAAACGTCCGGTAGTACATACGTACAATTGACGTTGAATTATGCCGATAACACAACCGATTATATTGTAGCAAGCAACAGCGCAAACACGTTTACAGTAACCCAGGAAGTTATAAGCGCGTCGGCGTCCGTACAGGTAACGGCAAGCGGTACGACGGTTACGAACGAAACTATTTACCCGCAAATTGAAGTTGGCGACACGGCACATGATTTTGAACCTAACACTTATAGCACGTTCACATATGACGGCGAAACAGTACCGTTGTTAACTGATATGATTGATAATATTTGGAGCAACGACGACGCCGTAAGTGGGTTGCAGTTGGTTTATATCGTATTGAGTTTGGAAACAAACGGCGACGACATAGCATATTAAAGGGGGTGTAATATATGGCGAAACGAATTTATACCGAAGAATATATAGCAGCAATAGCGGGGGCAATACGCGCAAAAAATGATACTTCAAATAAATATAAAGTTTCCGAAATGGCCGGCGCAATAATGGAACTAACCGGACTTAAAGATTTTATTAAAAATAACATGTTATCGTTAAAACGTGTTCTTTATTACACGACAGAATCACAAGCAAGCGGAATTATTTTTTACAATGACGCGACACATTTTTATTGTTTGCCGTCAAATGATAAAGTAAACGCGGGTTTGATTTTTAATTTTTCAAACGGCGCATTTCATCCACAGCAAATTCAATTTATGCAAGATGATACCGTTGCAACGGGAATGTGTGCGCCCGATGAAAACCAATATTTATTAACAGGCATTGAAAATTATTATCCGTTAATGTCAAACGACGTGACTGCATTCAATAGGACGGGACACGCAAAACTAAGATTTGGCGATTCATACAATGCAAATTTACTCAATTTTCCCGTTCAATTGCTGCAAATGGATGAAAATTTGACACACCCGTTGATTTTGCAAGCATACGCAAACGAAAACACAATGTCTTTTAGTGATTTCATAAGTAATTATCAAGCGGGATTGTTTGATATTATCAACACGGGATTCGTTCCGCCCGAAAATTACGGCAACATTGTGCCAATTACTAAAGGATATATATACGTTACGCCCGATGATCGATTAATAATTCAAGTATTTATCGACGTTAGCGGTTGGGAAGGCGAATTAATGTTTGACGGTACAAAATTAGTAGCGACAAATTGGTTTCATTGGCAAACAATAGCACTTGATTATTATTTCGTTCACAACAAATTCAATGTCAGTTTGTCGCAATCATCTTCGCCAGGCGGCAGCGTATTCGATCAATTCACAAGCGCGGAATTAATACAACAAAGATTTATATACGCAACGTCTGATATAAAAGACGCGAACGACAATATTATTTTTCCCGCAAATATATCGTTGGCTGAATTTTCTAGTTGGATTGACTATCCAACAACATAATAAGAATATTTATTAAACCAGGAACGGGGGCTTTATTTGCCCCCGTTATTTTTATACCCTAAAAGTTGTACAAACGCGAACCGTTGATTTTATGCAGTTTGTCAATACATTATACACCAAAAGGGGTATAATGTAATTACAATAAAGAAAGGAAATTAACCAACATGAAAACACACGAAGAACTTATTTCAATAGCATTTGAGGCATACTTAAACAGCACATTAAATTACGGTTTGAGTGATACCGAAATGGTAAAGAAGTTACAGAACATGAGTGACGCATTTTTATACGGATTTATCGCATATTGTGAGAATACATTATTTAATTAAACAGGGGGTAACATAAAATGAAATTTGGTATTGTTGTAGATTATTTTAACGGTGATAAAATCGAAACTGTATACGTAAAGAAAAATAACGGCATTGTTTCACAAACTTATATAAACGGATCCAAAACAAGCGAAAGTAAAGTATATAAAATAAACACCGCTGCCCCGTATGTTAGATCGTTTGGAGAAAAGTTTATTATAACCGACGAACATTTACAGGCATTGCAAACAGTAATTTAACAGGGGTGCAACATGAAGTACGAAACAATTTTAAATATGCCGGATAGTAAAGAAAAGTTTTTAAAGTTGGAATTAAAGTTAATGAGTTTGCAGCACCACGGCGCAACATTCTTTAAAGCATTAGACGAATACAACAGATTATATAAAATATACCGCCCACAATAAGGGCGGTTTTTTAACGCTCATATTTGCCCCGTACGGCGTTTTTAACGCCCGGGGGTATAAACATATTAATTTATCGTTGGAACGCCTCAAAACGAAAAATAACACGGTTTAACGCCGTGTTATTTCTGTTTGGTTGCGGTTAATGGGATCGAACCATTATTTGACGGGTCAAAGCCGCCCGCACTAACCATTGTACTAAACCGCATTATTTGGTGCGTACTATGGGATTTGAACCCATACTTAACGGATTTTAAGTCCGGTTTCTCTGCCGTTGGAATAAGTACGCATTAACTAGAAAAATTATGCCGTTTTTTTCGAGATAATTTCAAAATCGGCACTTTTAACTAAAATTTAACTCATTATTTTTTAATTAGCATGATTTTAACTCGTTTAATTAAATTAGATTTTAGTTAAATCCGTACATTTTTTACGGCGTCCGGGTTTTCGAGTATTTCAGATATACCACAATCCAGGGCGCGGGCCAATGCTGCCAATGTTTCAATTTTTGCGCCGTCAATATTCTTTACGCCTTGTTCGTAGTTTTGGAGCATACGGAAATTTACGCCCGATTGTTGCGCCAATGCGGATTGACTAAGCCCCGCCCGGATCCTTGCATTTTTCAGATTAGACATATAAATAAACCCCCTTAAATTTTTTATATTATACACCCATTAGGGTATAAAGACAACCGCCAGGGAAAGAAGTAAAAGAACCCCGGCGGCAGTCAAAACAAAGAAAGAAGAAACCCAACATGGATTTTACAGTAATGGGGGCAGGCCGTAAGATATTCAACTGCCCCCGTGCCCCTGTGGAAGAACACAATTTAATAATACACCCGTCGGGGTATAAAATCATATACAAAACGACGCGGTTGTATTTGTGCAGTTTGTAAAAACAAAAA
>JAFYLD010000043.1 GCA_017537245.1 Clostridia bacterium
ACGAGAATTTGGCATTGCTACTTACGGGTGACGGATTTGAAAAACAAAAGACGCTAGGTCTCTCGCTTGAACCTCTTGTAGAGGGCGAAGGTACCCACACCCACCAGGTTACCGAACTGGGTATTCCGTCAAGCGTTATGCAAGACGGACCAAACGGCGTGCGCGCTACCACCTTTGTTAGCCCTCCTGTACCACCCGATTATGAGCTTTCGGGTCGCGATTGCGTTTACTTCCCTTGCACCACCGCTCAAGCGGCTACTTGGGACCGCGAACTGCTAGAACTTCTCGGTCGCGAGATTGCCGCCGACCTTGACAAAATTGGCTACAATGGTCTTTGCGCACCCGGTGTAAACCTACACCGAAACGTGCGTTGCGGTAGAAATTTTGAATATTTTTCAGAAGATCCGTTCCTTTCGGCACAAATGGCGGCAAACCTTATAAACGGCGTGCAAATTAGCGCCGATGGTACTCCATCAAAGAGATATGCCGTGCTCAAGCATTTTGCTTGCAACAATTCCGAAGATATGCGTACCGAGGGCGATAGTATTTTAACAGAACGCACCGCGCGAGAACTTTATTTGCGCAGTTTTGAATACGTTTTGCAAGAAACCGACCCACTATCGATTATGGTTGCCTACAACAAAGTAAACGGCACTTTTGCCGCAGCAAACCACGATTTGCTAGACGGAATTTGCCGCTACGAGTGGGGCTATGACGGTTGGATTATGACCGACTGGGACGTGCACGCAAAAGAGGGCGCTTGTCTTTCGGCGGGTTGCGACACCTGTATGCCGGGTCATTACAAGACCTTTAAAGAACTTTGCAACGAAGGTCTTACAAAAGCCGACGCGCAATATCGCGCCGCAAATATAATAAAGCATCTTGCCAAAACCAAACATTATTTTGATGGCAAATTGCAAAACAAATAAGCATTAAACCCTCGGTTTTTAAAAATCGGGGGTTTGTTGTTTTTAGACAAAAAAGCGGCTCTAATTTTTAATTGACATTACGCGGTAAAAAATATTATAATGTTTAAAAGAGTATTTTCATTTTAAGGGGTTGTTCTGATGAAAAAATTATTAGCACTCTGTTTAGCGATTATATTAGCAATTTCGTGTTGCGCTTGCGGCTCTAGTGAAAACGGCGATAACACCAGTACCGCCACCTCTGCCCAAGACAATACTACCACCGAGTCTAGCGATAATGCTGTCTCGCTTCCCGAAGACGAGCAAGATATTGTTGCTGACACGGACGATGAGATTTCTTTTGAAGAAAACACCGACGTTGACGATACCTCTAGCGAAAACGTTTCGTCAAACACGAGTCGTCCTACGTCTTCAAACACCTCTAGCAAAAACGAAACGAATAATAGCAGTGTAACCAACACTAGCTCTAACACACCCAGCAAACCTACAAGCTCTACTTCGTCTAAGGAAGAAGTGGTTTCTTCTGCGGGCAGTTCTACTTGTGCGCACACCTATAAAGCCGCTACCTGTACCAAGCCAAAAACCTGTACCAAGTGCGGCAAAACCCAAGGCAGCAAACTAGGTCATAACTATGCGCCTGCTACCTGCACTCGTCCAAACATCTGTAAAGTTTGCGGCGTAATGAGCGGCAAAACGTTAGGTCACAACTATATTTTAGGCGAATGCACAACCTGCAACGATTATAGCAAAAGCTATTGCCCTAAACTTTACTTTACAGGCGATATGTCTAAAATCACCGACCCAAATCAAAGAGATAAAAAAATAGAGTGCGATATTACCTTTGAATATAGAAGCCGCGAGCAAATTAAAACAGGCGCTGCAAAAATTAAAATTCAAGGTTCTTCAAGTACCAAGTGGCGCAAAAAAAATTATACTATAAACTTCTATCAAGACAGTAACTACTCCAAAAAACAAAAAATAGATGTTGGTTGGGGTGCACAAAGCAAATACTGCCTTAAAGCCAACTGGATAGATAAAACACACTCTAGAAACTTGGTAACCGCAAAACTTGCCGGTATGATACAAAACAAATACGGTCTTTTAACCGTTGCTCCAAACAATGGCGCTGTTGACGGATTCCCTGTTGAAATATATATCAATGGAGAATTCCACGGCCTTTATACTATGAATATTCCAAAGGACGAATGGCAATTTGGTATGGACAAAGACAATCCAAACCATATTGTAATCGGCGGTGGCGGTTGGGAAGACCCCGTAAGGTTCAAGGCTATTCCTACCAAGTTTAGTGAAAGTGGATTTGAAGTAGAAGCTGGTCCCGAGAACGACGAAACACTCAAAAAGCTTCAGCGTCTTGTTGATTTTGTTCTTAACAGTAGCGACACCGACTTTAAAAAGAATTTTGGCCAATACCTAAATCTTGACTCTACCCTCAACTATTATATAATGATGAATTATGCTTGGACTCCTGATAACACCGGCAAGAATATGTTGCTTGCAACCTACGATGGCAAGGTTTGGTATCCTAGCCTTTACGACCTCGATACTACATGGGGCACACATTGGGAAGGCAACAAGGAATACAATTATTCAACAGGCTTTATTAACGGTAACGACAGTATGCTTTGGAGTCGTTTTGAAAAGCACTTCAAAAAGGAGATCGCCGCCCGTTATTTCGAATTGCGCGAAGATATTCTCGATCCAAATAACGTTATGAATATGTTTAACCAATTTTACAATTCTATTCCAAAAGAAGTTTTAGACCGCGAAACGGCAAAATGGACACTTCCTGACGATCCGATTCCCGGCTATGACCTTACTCAAATTCAGCGCTATCTTAACACTGTAATTCCTCGTCTTGATGCAAGATTTGCAAGCTGGAAATAACAAAACAAGCAAAAACCTCGGATTTTAAAATCCGAGGTTTTTATTTGTTGCATCTACTATTTCTCTAATTGGTAAATCGTCGCTTTGTGTAATAAGCGCTAGTATATCGTCTTGACTCTCTTTCGAAAGCACAGGACCGGTTATGCGATAAAACTTATCGCTTAGCCAATCTATACCAATGTTTTCTTTTGCCTCGCCTCGAGGCTCGCATTCGTTTGATATATACGTCTTGCCGTCGGTTGTCGTAATCTCTGCTCGACAAATACGCTCGGCAGGAAAACGTGCGTCTAACGCCTCGTCAACCTTAAATTCCAATTTGTTCATCATATCGATAACCCGAGAGTCGCCTAAGTTTTCTTCTAAAACTTGTGTAAATCCAAAATCCCCATAAACGATAGATGAAGCAACCGGATAGGCTATATTATACTGCGCCTCGTCGGCAGTTTTAGGAACAATTTTTGAAAGCATTGTTGCTCGACGGAACGTGTAAATCGTAACCTTTTTAATATTGCTAGGCGAAAGATTATATTTATTTATAAGTTCAAGACAAGCGTCTATCGCCGGATGCGCCCATCGACAACAAGGATACGGTTTAAAGTAAAGATCCATAACCTGATATTTTTTTGCTAGATCATCAAGATAATGACGATATTCGTCGGCTTCTAGCATGTGCTTGTTGCCCGTAAAACCACATTGTGTATTAAGCACCGCAAGTACGCCTGTCATAACACCAAAGGGCACGCCATCTTTGTTCATAGACGGGTATTCAACGCTTCTAATACCGGGGACTAACGGCACGTTAAACTCGGCAACCGACAACGCATTATTAAGCGTCGCCTTATCAAAACCATAAATCCTACCAACGCCCGCCGCTACGCCTACCGCACCAAAAGTGCCGCTAGAATGCGCGTAATTATAATAGTCCATAATTGCCGCGCCCATGCGAATAGTTGTTTCGTAAGCCACAAGCATGGTTGCTAAAAACTCGTTGCGAGATACGTTTTTTTGATATGCCGCCGCAAGTATTGCGCCAACAAAAGACGTACCGGGATGCGCGCGGGTTATGTTGTGACCATCATCTATATCATACGCGTTAGACGAATGTCCCATAGCTGTAGCCGCGCCCGCAAAATTAAGTTTTTCGCTAACGCCAACAACGGCAACGTCACCAAATCCAAACAAAGATTTTGCAAGTTTTAATCCAACCTCAAATTGAGCACTTTTACTGCCAACTATTAGCGCGCCCATAAGGTCGATAAAGCAACCCTTCATTCGCTTTTGCACTTCTTCAGGCAAAGAGTCCCATTTAGTATCGAGTATAAAATTCTCTAATTTAAAAGAAGTTTCAAAATTCATAATATTAAAGTTTTATAAAATTGTTACTTCTTGTAGTTGTTGCCGGAGGAGCTGGGTCTAAGTTGCGGTCTGCAATGCCCAAAACGTCTTCCGGTCTAATCCAAGGCTTGTTTTGAATAGCGCTTGTTTCTTCGTGTGTAAGATAGCCTTTATATGCAGTAAGGCATCGACGAATAAATCCGTCGCGAACACAAGCTTCTTCTAGACCGTTGTTCATAACGTTAAGTAGCATTGGCAACGTTTCTGCCGCAAGCGCTACGCTTGTTGAGTGAGCAACCGCACCGGGAATATTACTTACGCAGTAGTGAACAACGCCGTTTACTACGTAGCGTGGATCGTCGTGGTGTGTTTCGTGGCTAGATTCAATAGCGCCCGGATCATCGTTAGAAATATCAACAAGCACGCTGCCCGGTTCCATTGTCTTTAACATTTCTTTATCAATAAGGAAGTCTGTACGTTCCTTTGGCCACTTAACGCAGTTAATAACCATATCGGTAGAAGGAAGCAATGATGCAATAGCCTCTTTGGTACAAACCATAGTATCAATCTTGTTGTTATATTGATTAGCAAGTGTGCGTAAAACGCCCACGTTAATATCCATAACGGTAACCTTTGCGCCCAAAGCGTAAAGCACAGACAATGCGCCTTGACCTACGACACCGCCGCCAAGAATAAGCACGTTCATACCTGGAGCTCCGGCAAAACCGCCAACAAATTTACCCTTACCGCCGTTTATGGTAAGCATAGATTCAAGACCAAAAAGCGCGCCCTGTTTGCCTGCGGCTTCGCAGTTTGGCGAGCCGTAGCGGTGGCTATCCTCTGCGGTAAGCGCAATACACTTGCTCTTTAAAATTGCGTCAACCTCTTCTGGGTGACCTGCCGGATGAATACAGCAATATACCAATTGGTTTTCGCGCAAAAGGTCGTATTCACAAGGGAACAACTCCTTAACCTTTGCAAGAAAATCGCAACGCGCGTACATTTCTTCCATTGTGTCAACTATTTCTGCGCCTGCGGCTTCATACTTTTCGTTAGAAAAGCCCGAGCCCACGCCACAGTCACGTTGAGCAAGCACGGTGTGACCCGCAGCCACAATAGAAGCAACCTCAATTGGGGTGCAAATTACGCGGTTTTCGCCCTCTTTAATGTCTTTTAAAATACCAAATACCATTTTATTTTCCTCCTGATATTTATATAAAATTCAATTTATAAACTGTCGTTTGTATATTCGCCAAAGCCCTCGCCAAAAACCTCTTTTGCGTCGGTAACTATGACAAATCCTTTTGAATCAAGCTCCATAACGGCTTGTTTTATACGAGCTATTTTGTTTGGCTTTGCGGCGCACAAAAGCACGTTCTTTTGATTGCCCGTAAAGGCTCCGCTTCCTTTAAATATTGTAGCGCCAAGCCCCATATCCATTAGCCTTTTTGTTATTTCTTCGCTCTTATCACTTATTATATAAGCGAGTTTTGCGTTGATGGAACCATATACCACCATATCCATAGCAAGACTTGATACGTACATCGCGATCATCCCATAAAGCGCATTATCAAGGCTTTTAAAGGTAAGAGCATAAACGCATATTACCGCAACGTCTATAATTAAGCAAATCTTACCTATCGAAATGCTTTTGATTACGTACTTTAGCAACCTTGCCGCAAGCTCGGTACCACCTGTGGTTGCGCTTTTTAACATCATAAGACCCAGCGATATACCAAGTAACACGCCGCCGTAAATACACGCAAGCAACGGTTCGGTTTTTGGAAAGGTTATTAAAGCGTCCATTGTGTCAATCATCAACGAGCTTGCCGCTACCGCATAAACCGTAGTAAAAAGGATTGACCACCCTTGCTTTTTTACGCCCAATATCATAAGCGGTATGTTCATAACAAAAACCGTAATACCTATTGGCAAGGCGGGTATAAATCGACCAAAAACCTGCGCAATACCGGTAAAGCCGCCCATTGCAAGATTGTTTGCGTCAAAAAAGCACTCGAACGCAAACGAGTAAAGCAAGCACGCTACAGTAATTATAGCATAGTCTTTTATTATTTTCAAACATTTACTTTGCAAATTAACGTCTCCCTGTAAAAATTTACCGCAAGATATTATATAAAAAAATTAAGGTATTGTAAAATTGATTTTTAGGTAGTATAATATAGAAAAGACTCTATATTTTGTGGTGATGAATTTGACTAATTTAGAAATCGAATGTTTTTTGGCAATTTGCGAGCACAAAACCATAAGTAGCGCGGCCGAAAGCCTTTATATTACCCAACCATCGCTTTCAAGCAGACTAAAAACTCTGGAGCGGGAATTGGGAGGCGCGCTTTTTGTACGCAAAAAAGGCAGCCGCGATATAACCCTAACCCCTGCCGGAAAGGCGTTTTACAAACTTGCTTTACAGTATACCGAGCTCTGGTCGCAAATGAAGGGAGTTTTTAAAACAGCGCCAAACCGTCTGCGCATTTCGTCACTCAATAGCCTTGACACATTTCTTTTGCCACAGGTTTATGACAACTTTTTGCAACAAAATCCCGATGTTGAACTCGAGATACAAAGTATGGATTTATCGGCCGCAAGGCATAGCATACTTTCGGGGTGCACCGACCTTGCTTTTACCACGGGTAACATCCACGATAAGTCACTAAACCAAACAATAATTTTAAAAGAACCTATGACAATTGTTTTCAATAAAAATTTATCTTTAAATTCGCCTGCAAATCCTCAAGATTTACTTGCTCATCAAGAGCTTTTTGTCGATTGGAGCAGCGATTTTACCGACTGGCACAACGAAATTTTCGGCGACAGTCATCCAAAACTTACAGTATCTATTATGTCCCATATAAAAATGTTTTTAGAAAGCAAACATTGTTGGGCAATAGTGCCTGTAAGCGTTGCGACAGGACTTGAAAAAGATAGCAATTTAATATCGCGTCTTGCCACGGATTTTGATTTGCCATATCGAGTGATTTCTATAATAACCCTGCCCGACGCCGACAAAAACACTGCTATTGATAGATTTTGCGATTGCCTTAAACAAACGGTATCAAAATACACCATATAAAACAAAATGTCACTTGCTTATCAAGTGACTTTTTTCTATCTTTTTTAATTGCTATATAGCTTACACCCACTATTCTAACAAGTATCAACGCAAAGCCGATATAGTGGAAGGTATATAATTTTTCATCTAGGAATACCACGCCAATTAGTATTGTCACCGCGGTTGATACCCCTGCAAAAGCCGCAACGGTAGAGGCTTGGATTCTTTTCATAGAATAGTTGTTCATACCCGTAGCAATAACTGTTGAACAAACCGAAAGCATTAAAAACGCAAGTATGTTTTCGGGTTCTAAATACGGGTCAAAGTAATGCAAAATATCGCCTTTGTATAAGTGTTTTATAACGTTTATCGCATTAAAAAATACCGTGCCGAAAAGGCAAGCGAAATATGAAATTTCAAACGGAGCAAATTTCTTTGTGCTTTGACGAGAAAACACCAAATGCAACGGACCCGCAATAACGGCAATTACCAAACAAACTATACCAAACACCGTATCTTTTCCGTCCGACGTATCGGTGTTTATGCCAATATAAATAACACCAACAACACCCAAAATCAAAAATATCTTTTGCATTATTGTTGTTGTTTCTTTTAAAATAATCGTTTCAAAAACACAGGCCGCAATCGGCATAAGCGAAAGTATTACTCCCGCGGTTACGGCGGTGGTTACGGTATATCCCGTTGTTTCAAAAAACATTTCAATAACGGGAGAAAACAGCGCGGTAAGAAGTAGCGGTTTTATAAATTTGTGACGCTCGGTCTTTTTAAATACGTCTTTTACCCCAACCTTAATATTTAAAACCTTGGTAGTTTTTAGCAACCACAAAATCACAAAGCTTAACAAAAAGCGTAGCGCCAAAATATCAATTGCGTCCATATTATTTTCGTTAAGATCTTTGGTAAAGAAATTTGTAGTGCCGTAGATGGCATTTTTTAAAAAAGTAAATATATATGCCAAAATTTCCACTTTTTCTCACTTCCTCTTTGCCGCTTTATATTAGCACTCTATTATAGAGTTTTCAAGTGTTTTTTGCGATAATTTGTCGGTGACTCACCAAATCGCAGTTTAAATCGTCTTATAAAGTTGGGATAATCCTCAAATCCACTGTCACAACATATTTGCAGTACTGTTCGGCTCGAATAATTTAACAGCTTTTTTGCGTAATCAAACCTGATGTTATCAAGATATTCTTTAAAGTTTATTTGCATTTCATATTTGAAAACAGCCGAGGCATAGCTTGGTGTCAATCCCGCCGCGGCGGCTATTTCGTTTAGGGTAATCTTTTCTCTAAAATGGTTTATTATATAAAACGTCATTTTTTGAGACGAACTATACGCAGTGTCTTTTGCTTGTAAATTAAAATTATCACCAAATTTTAAAAGCAATGTGTTTATCAAAGCTTCACAAAACTGTATTTTGTCCTTGTTTTTTACAATTTCATTAAGTATAGTTTCTATAAAATTACGACTTTTTTGGGGTATCTCCATTGCTTTGGGCGCCGAAAAGCTAGTAAACGGAAACAAAATATCGGGCGCTGCCATTTCGGGTGAAAACATAACGTTTATAACGGTAGCATCCGCCTGTTTTACGGTGTGAAAATCCACAGGTGTCATAAAAAATAACATACCGCTTTTCATTTCAAACGTCCGATTGTTAATAAGGCATTCGCCACCACCATCAATAACGTATTCTATTTCATAAAACTCGTGCCAATGGCTTGCGCAATCGCCAATTAACTGTTTTTTTGATGCCGAAATATTACCGTTTCCTATTTCTGATTCCTTTGTTAGTTTTACAATCACCCTTTTCACCTCAAGCAAAGCATAACACAAATCGTAAAAAAAGACAATGGTTTTTAAACAAAAAACAGAGCAAATTTTACCACAGCGTGATATATTAAAATCAAAGTATTTTAAAAAAGGGTGTTTTTATGGCAAAACGCGATAAGCTTTATCTGGTCGGCAACGCGCATCTTGACCCCGTGTGGCAATGGAGATGGCAAGAAGGCAGTATGGAGGCCAAGGCTACCATTCGCTCGGCTCTTGACAGAATGAAGGAGTTTCCAGAATTTAGATTTGTTTGTTCATCGGCTAGCGTTTATAAATGGGTAGAAGAATTTGCGCCCGAAATGTTTGAAGAGATAAAACAACGCGTAAGCGAGGGGCGTTTTATAATTGTAGGCGGTTGGCACGTTCAACCCGACTGTAATATGCCGTCGGGCGAGGCGTTTGCGCGACAAAGTCTTTATTCGCAGCGTTATTTTAAAGAAAAGTTTGGCAAAACCGCAACGGTTGGCTACAACGTGGATTCCTTTGGTCATTGCGCTACGCTGCCGAAAATACTTAAAAAAAGCGGTATGGACAAATATATTTTTATGCGTCCGTCACCCGCTGAAAAAGCTATGGACAGCGACGTTTTTGAGTGGATTTCCGACGACGGCTCATCGGTTACTACCTACCGCATTTTAGACCCTTATTGCTTTAAATTCGATACGTTAGAGGCGCTTGAAAACCGCATAGAATTCTTGGAAAAAGAAAGCAAAACAGACCTACCTGTATTGCCTGTTTTTTACGGTGTAGGCAATCACGGTGGCGGTCCTACTATAAAGCATCTCGAAATTTTGCGTGAATATGCCCAAAAGCATCCCGACAAAAAGCTTATTTACTCTGATTTAAGCGACTTTTTTGATGACGTTTGCAAAAACAGTGTTCCAAAATACGTTGGTGATTTGCAGCACCACGCAAGCGGTTGTTATTCGGCTGTATCCAAAATCAAAAACGACGTTCGTCGCGCCGAAACGTCGCTTATCGCCGCCGAAGGTTATAACACTCTTGCGGCAAAATTGTGTAACAAGCAGTTTAAAAACTCGCGATTCAAAGAGGCTTGGGAACAGGTGTGTTTTTGCCATTTTCACGACTTGTTTGACGGCTGTTCTATAAAAGAGGTTTATGACGACAGCGCCGATATGTTAGGTCACGCCAAAAACATTGCCGCTATAGAAGAAAACAACGCACTCCAGACAATTTCTTGGAACATAGACACTAGCGATAAATCACTCGGTCAACCGGTTATAATTTTTAACCCCCACAGCTTTGACGCCGAACAATTGGTTCAGTTGAACGGTCAGTTCAACTGCATAAAAGACTATAATGGAAATATTGTTCCGTCCCAGCTTGTTCATTCAACAGTTAACGAATGCTATTGGCGAAAAGATACCATTTTCAACGCAAGGATTCCGTCCTTGGGCTATGCGGTATATTTTGTTAGTAACATTGAAGAATCGCACGAAAAAATCTCGCCCGAATTTCCTTGTGCTTTTGCGCCAACAACTCCTCTTACCGCAAATAATCACGATGGAATTATGCTACAAAACGAGTTTTTATCTATAAAATTCGAGCCTTACAGCGGTTATATTGCTCACATTTACGACAAGCGTACCGAAAAATATCTAACCACCGACCGCGCCGCAGTGCCCGTTATTATTGACGAATATTATCACGATACCTGGAGTCACGCCAAAAACTTTTTTGCCGACGAAATGGCTCGTTTTTCGGATGCAGAGGTTACGATAGTAGAAAACGGTCCCGTTAGAGCTACGGTTAAGGTTGTAAACCGTTATAACAATTCTACCCTCACGCAGTATTTTTCTTTAACTTCAAACAGCAATAAATTGTCAGTTAAAGCGCATGTGGATTGGCACGAAAAACACAAAATGCTAAAAATTAAATGGCCTATGGCGATTGAAAATCCCACCGCGTATTACGAAATCCCATTTGGCATAATCGAGCGCCCTGCTGATGGCGAAGAAGAGCCCGGAATAAACTGGACCGCAGTCAAGGGTACAAACGGCGGTTTTGCGCTAATTAACAACAACACCTATAGCTCAAGCATAAAGAATGGCACCATATACCAAACTATTGTAAGAGGCACAATTTATGGTGACCACGGCGGTCCTCGTACGGCAGAAAGTGAGTTTTCGAGTCAGGGCAGATTTGATTTTAATTACGTTTTACAGCCGACCACTGACAATTGGAGCGACACCATAAAAGACGGTAAACTTTTAAACAAAGGTTTTACCAATATCATTGACACTTGGCACGCAGGTACGCTACCACAAAGTTACAAAGGCGTAGACGTTAGCTGTGATAACGTTATTGTAAGCGCTATTAAACGCAGCGAAGACGATAGCGGTATGATCGTGCGCGTTTATGAAACCGACGGAAAACAAACCCCATTTACCATAAACGGCGACGTTTTACCCCAACCCATTTGTGACACCATAACACCTTGGTCGGTAGAAACTTACTACCTAAAAGACGGCGAAACTGCTTGGAAAAAGGTGTTATTTACCGAGTGTGACCAACAATAAAAAACGGACGAGCAATGCTCGTCCCTACAATGTTAAACGATGTTTTCGTAGGGAACGACCTGTGTGTCGTTCCGTTACGGTCGGGCACACAGGCGCCGACCCTACAAAACCTACCTATATTCAAAATTTTTGTTTTCAACCAAATCTTTTTTATATTTTGCGATATAATATTTTGCCATAGCAAGGTTTTGCTCAGAGTAATTTCCGCATTCTACGGCACTTGCTCCCGGAATTTCACCCTCAAAGCCAAGCACAAAATCGCACATAGAAATTACTAGGTCATAAACGTCGGCGCTTACTAAATCGCCAAACATAACAAGATAGCAACCGGTGCGGCAACCCATAGGTCCAAAGTAGACAATATCGTCTTTTTGGTCGCTGTTTCGCAAAAAAGTAGCGCAAAGATGCTCTATTGTGTGAAGCGCGGGCATATCAATTACAGGCTCGCGGTTAGGCGCGGTAATACGCAAATCAAAGGTGGTAACCACCACGTCGCCCTTTTTATCGCGGCGTGACACGTAAAGTCCCGATTCGAGTTTCAAGTGGTCTATTCTAAAGCTTTCTATCTTATTCATATTTTATCTCCGGTTTAAAGGTTGGCATTAGTTGTAGTTTAAACAAATTCATTTTGTGCTTGCGGTCAATTATTGCCTTTTTCTCTAGGTCGTCGATTTTGCCCGTACGAATATACACGTCTAGCTCGGCATAGGTAAAACCAAGGTTTTCTTCATCGGTTTTGCCGCAAAGACCGTCTATCGGCACCTTGTCAACAAGCTCGTCGGGTAGTCCCAACACGCGACCGATTTCTTTAACCTCGGTAACGGTTAGGTTTGCCATTGGCGAAAAGTCGCCTGCAGCGTCACCGTAACGGGTAGAGTAACCAACCCAGTCCTCTGATAAGTTGCAGGTATTTACCACACGTCCGTTAAGTGACTGGCTAACAAAATAAAGCACCGACATTCTGATTCGTGGTGGCAAATTAACGTGTGACTGTACCGATACGTCCAAATCTGCCGGCATCGCTTTTAGCACGCCCTCAACCGCATCTTTAACGTTTATTTCGTAATGCTTGATACCTAGATGATTTACAAGCATATATGCCATATCTATATCAAACTGTTCGCCCTTTGGCATAAGCACACCAATAACGCGGTCGCGACCTAGCGCCTCTACGCAAAGCGCCGCTGCAACCGAGCTGTCTTTACCGCCCGAAATACCAACAACTGCGTTACAATCCTTACCATTTGCTTCAAAAAATTCTCTAATCCAATTTACACATTCGTTTTTTACTTTTACAGCATCAAACATTTATGCCACCGCCTTTTTTGATATTATATAAAAGATTAAGCAAATTTTCAAGAGTTATACATACAAAAACAAAATAGCTCTTGACCGACCGTTTCTTTACACGGTTTTTCTCGGCCAAGAGCTATTTTTGTTCACTCTTGATATCTAGCATCTTTTTGTTGTACCTCTGCTTTCTTAGATTTGTCCAACTTTCAAAATTTTACCGATCCCCTTTTTTAGCTCCTTATTGCAGCTTTTTCTCGTAAAGCGAGATTCTCTTGAGGAGAAAACTTTTTGTTGAACATTTAAATTTTATATAAAACTCTAATGCTTTAACCTTTTTAAAAAGACCTGTTTATCTAAAAACTTTTTCTTACTTCTATATTAAATTTTGGAGTTTAATTCTTTTTTTGCGGTCGTTTACACCAGGTTAAATCATAAGAGAGTCCCGACGGAACAATGAAGTTGGTCTTCCTATTCCGTGTATTTAATATACCACACCCCAAAGCGTGATTCAATTCGCATAATTTATAAAATAATTTGCGCAAAATTATGCTAAACAGAGAAATTGCTTTTAACACTTAAAAAACTGTTGACGGCACGGCTTTTTTTGTGATAAAATAATCGTGTTGATTGTTTTGTTTTTAGGAGCAACCCGCAAGGGTTGTTCCTTTTTGTTTTTTATGAATTTTTATTAAAATTGGCAAATAAAATCGACCGCTAGCACAACGCCCGCGCTTTATGTATATAAATATACATAAAAATTCATATTTCGCTTGCAAAATAGTGCGTATAGTGATATTATAAAATTAGTTATATACAAAATTTTACAAAGGGGATGTCACAATGAAAATTACATTCAAAAAGTCCTTGGCTGTAATTTTGTCGCTCGTAATGTGTGTAAGCGTGCTTTTTGGCATGAATCTTACCATATTTGCGGCAGAAAGCAACGTTGTAAACTACGTCTATGACGGCACAAAGGTTTACAACTGGGGACAACGCGGCGACACCGCTACCTTCTTATCGCCTATGGCGCTCGACTTTTATGCAGATAACAATATCTCACTCGACGCGCTCTTGGCTCTTAACGGTAGCAGCACAGAAAGCGGCGTACCATCTAGCGCACTTTACAAAGCGTTGCAATCTTTGATGAAGGATAATCACGATTACATCACAGGTTATGACGCTACAAAAGAATTATTTAAATACACCGACTGTCAAAACGGCGGCGGCAAGATTTCATCTTTCTACTCTGGTGCTGCAATCGGTCCGGCGTGGAATAGTAATGAGTGGAACCGCGAACACGTATGGCCTAACAGTAAAGGTGATAAAGCCGGCAATGGTGAAAACGACCTTATGATGCTTCGTCCTACCTCTACTAGCGAAAACTCTAGTCGCGGTAACAAGGCTTATGGTACAACCACCACAACTTCCTACTACAACCCCAACGATGAGGGTAATGGCGCTTATGACCTTCGTGGTGACTGTGCGCGCATTATTCTTTACCAATACGTTCGTTGGAATTGCACCAACACAGGTTCTGACTATAATCCAACCAGTATCTTCGGCGCAAACGGCGTAATCGAGAGCAAAGACGTATTGCTCGACTGGATCGAAGCTGACCCTGTTGACACATGGGAGCTTGGTCGTAACGACGCAGCAGAGTCAATACTCGGCACACGTAACGTGTTCGTCGACTACCCAGAGCTTGCATTTGACCTATTTAACGAAGCTGTACCTACCAACTACACCTCACCTTCAGGCGGCACAAGTGTAGAAGGCACAACAGGTACGGGCGGTTCTGGTAGCACAGGCGGAGCAGACAGCGACTATGAAATAGCAGCTGAAGCAACCATTACGTTTGATGATACTGCAAAACGCACTTCGGTATCTACAACACAACAAACCTGGACTGAAAACGGCATACTTTTCACAAACAATAAAGGTTCCGGTAGTGATATAAACGAATCATATTTTAACCCTGTTCGTGTATATAAAAACTCAGAAGTAGTAATAGAATACGATAAAGCAATAGCAAAGATAGATTTTGCAACAAGCGGATCTAGTTATGCCACACCATTAGCAACCGCACTTGCAACTTATGGAACAGTTACAACTTCCGGAAATACTGTTACACTTGTTTTATCTCAACCTACAAAAACATTTACATTTACAAACTCGGGTGGTGCTACAAGATTTAACTCTATCACCGTATACGCTACGGATGAAGTTGTTGAACCCGACCCCGAAGAGCCAACTCCGGATCCGGAACCGGAAGATCCAACAACGGATACACCAATAACCGGCACGGAAACAGAAGTAACCATTAATTTTGGAACAACTATTCAACGTGTCTCTTGGGATAGCAATTCACAAGTTTGGGCAAATGAAGATCTTACCTTTACAAACAATAAGGCAAGTTCATCTAATGATATTATAGATTCTTCAAATCCTGTTCGTATTTATGCTCATTCCAGTGTAACGTTAGAACATACTAACGGTATAAAATCTATTACCTTCGCGGCAGATAACGCAACTTACGCCACAGCATTAACTAACTCCATAGGCACACCAACAGGTGCTACAGTAACAAAAGACGGTAACAATATAACAGTTACTTTTGAAAATGCTGTTAAGTCTTACAATATAGCAGACATTACTGCGCAAGTACGACTTGATTCGATTACCGCTGTTGTACTTGTAAACACCGACGCTCCTACCGTAACAGTTACTGCACAGGCAAATAACAGCGCTTACGGTTCTGTAGAGGTTGGCGGCAAGTACATTATCGCAACTCCTAAAAGCGGATATGAAATAGATGAAACCAATCCTTACACAATTATTAGTGGTACTGCAACAGTAACCCAAAGCGGCAACAGCTTTGCGGTAACTGCAGATGCAGACGTAACAGTACAAATTAACTTTGTAGAACGCGAAAAAGCAGAGGTAAAATATTACCAACACGGCGATTTAGCGTTTACCGAAAAGGTTAACGTAGGTGACAACACAACGCTTCCTACCCACTTTGGTAACGTGCCGCTTGGTTGGACCTTTGCCGGTTGGACAACCACCGAAATTTCAGGCGAAACCACCACAGAGCCAACAGTTCTTGCAAGCAAAAGCAACTATGCTATTAATAGCGACACTGCGTTCTATGCAGTATATTACTATTCAAAGACCGAAACTGTTGAAAATACAACTGCCGGTACAAAGAGTTACGTAAAGGTAACTTCTGCACCTGCCGATTGGTCAGGTACATACCTTATTGTTTATGAAACCGGTAAAGTAGCATTTGACGGTAGCCGCACAACACTTGATGCAGCAAGTAATACTATTAGTGTTACAATAAGTAATAATACAATTGCATCAAACACAACAACCGACGCCTCCACGTTCACTATTACAAAATCAGGTAGTAATTATCTTGTGCAATCTAAGAGCGGATATTATATTGGTAATACCAGTAGTTCTAAAAACCAGTTGCAATCAAGTAAAACTACAAAATATACCAACACAATTTCTATTGATTCTAACGGAAATGTTAGCATAATAGCATCTGCCGGTTATTACTTGCGCTATAATAAAGATAGCGGACAAACACGATTTAGATACTATAAGAGCACGTCAACATATCCTTTAGTTTCTCTTTACAAATTAGTTGAAACTGCCGGTGAAAGTACCACTACAACAACCACTGTAAACCATTACTTTACCAACCGTGCCTTCACCGATACCGAAACACAAGGTTACTACGTAAAGGTTACTGAGGACCTAATCGACTGGTCAGGTGACTACCTTGTAGTATTTGAAGGTACCGATAAAAAAGCCGACGCTGTATTTGATGGCAGTCGCCCAACACTTGATGAAGCACATAATATTTTAAATGGTGTTTCTGCAAATGGTGGCGCAATAAAGGCAAAACAATCAATAGATGCGGCAAAGATTACCATTATAAAATCAGGCGATAAATATGTTATTAAAGCAAACGGCAAGTACATAGCACCTACAAGCGGCGCAAACGGTATCACAGTTGGTACCGAGAACCAACACACCATTGCTTTTGC
>JAFYLD010000044.1 GCA_017537245.1 Clostridia bacterium
CAGGCCAACCTAAAAACGCACTTGTGCGTAGCTAGTATCGGTTAGGGCTATGCCCGAAAATGAAATACCACCCGCTAGGCGGGTGGATATTTATTTTTCACAGAATAAAAACGGTAAAAAATCAATGCGAAGCATTGCTTATAATTCGTGGCAGAGCCACACAATTTCTTTTATCTATTCTCTCTTATCTTTTATCTAGAAAAGTCACACATATTAAGAGAAGAGTGAAAAGTGAAGAGAGAATAGAGAAAAGTACAAAAAGAAAAGCCACACGATGTGTGACTTTTCTTTTTGGAGCTGAAGATGGGACTTGAACCCACGACCTACTGATTACGAATCAGTTGCGCTACCAACTGCGCTACTCCAGCAAAGCAAATTTGCTAAATCATTATAACAACTTGTAAGAGCTAAGTCAAGTTATTTTACATTGTAATTTACCATACAAATAAATAGGTGATATTATGATTTGTAGAATTGACGAACTAAAAAACAAACAGGTCGTTTGCGTAAAAAATGGTTGCGTTTTAGGTCTTGTGTCCGACATCGAGCTTGACACCCAAAGCGGCAGTTTAACGTCGATTGTTATATTTGGTCGCTTTAAGTTTTTGGGGCTACTTGGTAAGGAGGATGACATTATAATTCCGTGGGACGATATAAAAGTAATCGGTGAAGAAACGGTATTGGTAAACACCGAACCGCCACTTTTTTTAAGCGAAAAAAACAAAAGATAAATACTTGTTATTGTTTTGTGTAGAAAATTGGTAAATTTTTGTATAATTTACACAAAAAAGCCGAATTGCCAACAAAAATATTTCCCATTTTTTAACAAAAAGTATTGAAAATATATAAGTTCTTTGCTATAATTTATGTGTATAATTGCGTTTAAAAGAAAGGAATTGTTATGAGGGATTTTGATTTTGGTTTTAACAGTTCTATAAAAAATGACGCTTATGAGTATTTAGGCTCGTTTTTAGAGGGAGATAAAGCCACCTTTCGTGTTTGGGCGCCCAACGCTACCGCGATAAGCGTTGTTGGTAATTTTAACGACTGGCGCGTTGGCGCAAACCCAATGTATCCTATCGGAAACGGTGTTTGGCAAGCCGAGATTACGGGTGTTCAAAATTTTGCCGCTTACAAGTACGCGGTAACCGCGCCCGACGGCGACGTAACGCTAAAGAGTGACCCTTACGCGCGCCATTTTGAAACGGCGCCTGCTAATGCGTCTAAAATTTATGCCGATGATAATTACGCTTGGGGTGACGGCGAGTGGACCGCCGCGCAAAGTGAAAAAGATATAATGAACTCACCCGTTAATATATATGAGGTGCATTTAGGTTCTTGGCAACGCTTTGCTGACGGCAACACCTACGATTACGTGACCGCGGCAAAAGAAATTTCAAAATACGTTAAAAAGATGGGCTATACCCATATTGAGCTTATGCCTCTTACCGAGCATCCTTTTGAGGGCTCGTGGGGTTATCAGGTTACGGGTTATTTTGCTCCTACGTCGCGTTTTGGCGCGCCAAAAGATTTTAAAAAGTTTGTCGATATTATGCACAATGCCGGCATAGGCGTTATACTCGACTGGGTACCTGCTCATTTTCCAAAGGATGAGTTCGGTCTATACCGATTTGACGGAACGCCTTGTTATGAGTATTCAGACGACCGCAAAGGCGAGCACAAGGAATGGGGAACCTGCGTATTCGATTACGGCAGAGTCGAGGTTATGAACTTCCTAATTTCCAGCGCGGTGTTCTGGCTTAAAGAATATCATATAGACGGTCTGCGCGTAGACGCGGTGGCTTCTATGCTTTATCTTGATTATGGCAGAAACGGTGGCGAGTGGTTGCCCAATAGCTATGGTGGTCGCGAGCATTTAGAGGCGATAGAGCTGCTTCGTCAGGTAAATACCGCGGCGTTTGCTGCGAATCCAAAGGTTATGATGATTGCCGAGGAATCTACCGCTTGGTCAATGGTTACAAAGCCTGCGTGTGACGGTGGTCTTGGGTTTAACTTTAAGTGGAATATGGGTTGGATGAACGATATGCTGCGTTATATGTCGCTTGACCCATTCTTTAGAAAACACAACCACGATTGTCTAACCTTCTCGTTCTTTTATGCGTTTAGCGAAAACTTCGTTTTGCCAATCTCGCACGATGAGGTTGTGCACGGCAAGTGTTCGCTTATAAACAAAATGCCGGGCGAGTATAAAGAAAAGTTTGACAATCTTCGCGCGTTTTATGCCTATATGATGGCGCACCCGGGCAAAAAGCTGCTCTTTATGGGACAAGAGTTTGCCCAGTTTATAGAGTGGAAATACGACCAACCGTTAGAGTGGTTTATGCTTGATTACGACGCACACAAGCAAATGCACAACTACGTAAAAGACCTTAACAAGTTTTATCTTAAAAACAGTCAGTTTTGGGAGATTGATTATTCTTGGGAAGGCTTTGGTTGGATATCTAACGACGATTATTCGCAAAGTATAATTTCTTTTAGAAGAATAAATAAAGCGGGCGACGAGATAATTTGCGTTTGCAACTTTGTTCCCGTTGACCGCGCAAATTACCGCATAGGCGTACCTGTGGCAGGTAATTACAAAAAGATGTTTAGCTCTAGCGATAGTCAGTACGGCGGTAACGGCGGCGTTGCCGAGTCATACGTTAGTGAAAATATCGAAATGCACGGATATGAAAATTCAATATCAATTGACATACCCGCGCTTTCGGTAACATATTATAAAGTACCTAAAAAAAGAAAAAATGCCAAAAAATAAATCAAACAGGGTAAATAAAAAGGAGATGTTTTTGTGATTAAGAAAAAATGTGTTGCAATGCTTCTTGCGGGCGGACAAGGTAGCCGTCTTGGCGTACTAACAGGTAAAATTGCAAAACCTGCAGTACCTTACGGCGGTAAGTATCGTATTATCGACTTTCCACTTTCCAACTGCACAAACTCGGGTATCGATACCGTAGGTATTCTTACCCAGTACAAGCCACTTGAACTTAACGATTACGTAGGTTCGGGCAAACCTTGGGATTTGGACCGTCTTAACGGCGGCGTTCATATTTTGCCACCATATCAAGGTCAAAAGGGTGGCGACTGGTACAAGGGTACCGCAAACGCTATTTACCAAAACCTTGAATTTATTGAAAGATATAACCCAGAGTACGTGCTTATTCTTTCGGGCGACCATATCTATAAAATGGACTACTCGAAAATGATTGAGCAGCACGAACAAACAGGCGCCGCTTGTACCATTTCTGTTTTAGAGGTATCTCTTGAAGAGGCTTCTCGTTTTGGTATTATGAATACCAACGAGGACGGCAGTATCTACGAATTTGAAGAAAAGCCAAAAGTTCCAAAGAGCCAGCTTGCCTCTATGGGTATTTACGTATTTACTTGGGAAAAACTCAAGAAATACCTTACCGAAGATGACGCTAATCCTGACTCTGACAACGACTTTGGTAAAAACGTTATTCCACTAATGCTAAATAATGGTGAGCTTATGATGGTTTACCGCTTTAACGATTATTGGAAAGATGTTGGTACGGTTGACTCGTTGTGGGAGGCAAACCTAGACTTGCTTAATCCTCGTATCGACCTTAACCTTTCTGACAAGGATTGGCGCATTTACTCTCGCACAGTAGCGCTACCACCACAGTATATTGCCGACACTGCCGAGGTTGAGCACTCACTTGTAACCGACGGTTGTGAGGTAGCGGGCAAACTAGATTACTCCATCCTTTTTGAAAACGTTACAGTAGAGCAGGATGCGACGGTAGAATACTCACTTGTAATGCCAGGCGCAGTTATCAAAAAAGGCGCTAAGGTTAAGTATGCTATAATTGCAGAAGACGTAGTAGTAGAAGAAAACGCAACGGTAGGTTGCGACCCAACCGAAATCGCTCGCGATGATTTTGGTATTACTGTAATCGGTAGCGGCATAAAGGTTGGTCGCGGCGCAAAAGTAGGCGCTAAAGAAATGATTACCGAAGACGTAAAGGAGGAAGCATAATGATCTCATCAAGTGTAGCAGGTATTGTTTTTGCAAATGCTCATGACGAAACAATTGCAAAACTTACACAAAAACGTTCTATCGCGTCGGTACCATTTGGCGGTAGATACCGTCTTATAGATTTTTGTCTTTCAAACCTTGTTAATGCAGGTGTTTCTAACATTGGTATTATTACCAAAGAAAAATATCGTTCTCTTATGGACCATCTCGGCAGCGGTATGCACTGGGATCTTGACCGCAAGAGCGGTGGTATTCGCATTTTGCCTCCGTTTAACGTAAGTCGCGTTCGTCTTTACCAAAATCACGTAGAGGCTCTTTATGGCGCGATGGACTTTATGACACGTTGTAAAGAAAAATATATCGTAGTTTATGACGCTCGCACAGTAGCCAACATTGATATTAAAGCGGTTGTTAAGCAACACATTAACACTAATGCCGACATTACCGTTGTTTGCCGCAAGGGTCTAAAGATTACAAACGGCGACAACACAATGGCGCTTGACGTAAACAAAGAGGGCAGAATTGTGCTTACCGGTTTCCCACAAAAGATTGCTGCCGACGACGTTCGCAGTATGGGTGTTTACGTATTTAATCGCGAAAAACTTATCGAAATAGTTAAAGAGTCATATCGCACAGGCGGTGACACAATAAACGACGATATCATTTCTGCTAATTTGGATAACCTAAAGATTATGGCTTACGAACACAAAAACTATGCCGAGATTATGGACTGTCCAAAGGCTTATCGCCGCGCTAATTTCGAGCTTTTGGATGCAAACGTTCGTAAAGATTTGTTTAATAACGAGCGTCCTATTTATACCAAGACTCGTGATGATATGCCAACCCGTTACGGCGTTGATTCTTGCGTTAAAAATTCGCTCATCGCAGAGGGTTGCGTAATTGAGGGTACTGTTAAAAACTCGGTACTATTTAGAGGCGTTAAGGTAGAAAAAGGCGCAGTTGTAGAAAACTGTATCTTGATGCAGGGCGTAACAGTAGGTGAAAATGCCGTTCTTGATAACGTTATTTCTGACAAGAATGCAAGCGTTGGCGCAGGAATGGTAGCCAAAGGCACCGAAGAAAAGGAATTCTTTATAGAAAAGAACCAAAAGATTTAGGAGTAATTTATGAAAATATTATTTGCAACAAGCGAGGCTCTGCCTTTTGCTATGTCGGGCGGTCTTGCCGACGTTTCGGGCGCGCTACCCAAGGCACTACGAAAAAGACTTGTTGGTTGCCGCGTTATTATGCCGCTTTATAGCACCATCAAGCCTGAACTACGCGAAAAAATGACCTTTGTCGGCAGTATTACCGTGCCTGTTTCTTGGAGGCGTCAATACTGTGGTATATTCGAAGCGCACATGGATGGTGTTATCTACTATCTTATCGACAACGAATATTACTTTAAGCGCGATATGCTTTACGGTCACTTTGACGATGCCGAGCGCTTTGCGTTTTTCTCTCGCGCAGTGCTAGAGGTATTGCCACACGTAGGCTTTACCCCTGATATTATTCATTGTAACGACTGGCAGACCGCTATGGTGCCCGTTTATCTTAATGAGTTTTATAAAGCAGATCCATTTTATAGCGATATAAAAACCGTATTTACCATTCACAATATTCAGTACCAGGGTAAATATGGTATGGAACTTTACGGCGATTTGTTAGGTCTTGTTCCCGGTCGAGAGAGCCTTGTTGAATACGATGGTTGTGTGAACCTTATGAAAGGCGCAATTCAGTGTGCCGACAAGATTACAACCGTTTCTCCAACATACGCTCGCGAGATACTAGAGCCGTATTACTCACACGGTCTTGACAATATTTTAAAGCAGTTTACCTACAAGCTTACCGGTATTGTCAACGGCATCGACTATGACGTCTATAATCCCGAAACCGACCCAATGATATTTAAAAACTTTGACGTAGATAGTCTAGACGTTAAAGCGTTTAATAAGTCAGAACTTCAAAAGCAGATGGGACTACCCGAAAAGGCAAACACACCGCTTATTGGTATTGTTACCCGTCTTGTTAAGCACAAGGGACTTGACCTTGTAAAACACGTTTTTGAAGAAATAATGCAGGCCGACGTGCAATTTGCGATTTTGGGCTCGGGCGAATACGAGTTTGAAGCATTCTTTGACGAAATGGCAAAAAAATATCCCGATAAGGTTGGTCTTAAAATCGGTTTTGACGCAACACTTGCGCACCGCATTTATGCCGGCGCAGATATATTCCTAATGCCTAGCAAGAGCGAGCCTTGCGGCTTGGCTCAAATGGTGGCTCTTCGTTATGGTACTGTGCCTATCGTTCGCGAAACAGGTGGCCTAAACGATACCATTACTGACAGTGGCGATGGTGAGGGCAACGGCTTTACCTTTAAGAATTTTAACGCTCACGAAATGCAAAATGCAGTTTGGCGCGCACTTGAAGGTTACAGCGACAAGCAGGGCTGGGATATACTACGCCGTCGCGGTATGAACTGCAACAACAGTTGGGGCGCATCTGCCGGCGCGTATATAGGTCTATACAAAGAACTCGCAGGTAAAAAATAATTAAAACAATTGCATTGAGCAATTTTAGTTCTTGCCTCCCTCTGTTGAGGGAGGTGGCACAGTTATACTGTGTCGGAGGGAGAGAAAAATCACAAAACTCAATTCTCTCTCCCTCAGTCTCATTTCATTCGACAGCTCCCTCGTCAGAGGGAGCAGATTTTAATAAATGATTTATCATTTTGTGTGTTTGAATTTAATGAGATAGATTTTTAATGAGGTACATATTCCATGCCAGATATTTTTGAAATAATTAAAACGGTAATCCTCGGCATTGTCGAAGGTATTACCGAGTGGCTACCCATAAGCAGTACGGGTCACATGATTTTGGTTGACGAGTTTATGCAGCTAAAGGTCAGGCCCGAGTTTATGGACATATTTTTGGTAGTAATACAACTAGGCGCAATTTTGGCGGTTGTAATACTCTTTTGGAGCAAGCTGTGGCCGTTCCATCTAAAACGCGCTCAAGTAGAGCCGTTTTTTAAAGAGGAGTCAAACGGATTTAAAAAGCTTTGTAACAACTACGTTCACGTTGACAAAATCTTGCTTTGGGTAAAGATACTTATTGCAAGTATTCCTGCGGCTATAATCGGTCTTGCTTTTGATGAACAAATCGACCAAATGCTAACGGGTGACGCCAGAGCCTTTGTGGTGGCAGGCGCGCTTATAGTTTATGGTATTCTTTTTATAATTATAGAGAACCTAAAGAAAAAAGAAACACTTACCGACCTTAACAAAATGAGCTACAAAAAAGCGTTATACATAGGTCTTATTCAGTGTTTATCATTAGTACCAGGCACATCAAGAAGCGGCTCTACAATTTTGGGCGCATCATTACTTGGTACTTCGCGTACAGTTGCGGCAGAGTTCTCGTTCTTTTTAGGCATACCTGCTATGTTTGGCGCAAGCGCTATAAAACTGCTTAAATTCTTTGCCGACGGACTTACCTTTACTGCGGCAGAAATTATAATTTTGCTCGTAGGTTGCGCGGTAAGCTTTGTTGTATCGATACTCGCTATTAAGTTCTTGGTATCATATATCAAAAAGCACGATTTCAAAGCCTTTGGCGTTTACCGCATAATCCTTGGTGTAGCAGTAATCGCATATTTTGCATTGGTAAATTAAAATATACGTTACTAAACAAAGATTTGTTATTTTTGATATGGGGAATATTAAAATGGAGGAGAAAAATATCAAAAAGACGCTTATTATACAAAGTTTATTTTGGGTTGCTGTTGAGGCGTTTCTGCTTTGTGTATTAGAGTTTATTGGATTGAATATTGTACATAGATCTTTAAAAACAATAATTCTTCTTTTTTTAATAGTTTTCGGTTCAATTGTTGTTCATTTGTACTATGGAATCAAAAAACCAAATTATGTTAAAAAAGATATTTTAGCACTAAATTCTAATCAAAATCGTTCTTGCAAATACGATTATTTGAGGGTTATTGCAGCAAGCTTTGTTATTATAACTCACGTAGTACAAAGCGATACTTCACAAGGGTATATAACCGAACAAAACGGACTATTTACTTATAGGGTTATTTATGTGTTGACTTTGTCCTGCAATTTGATTTATGTAATGCTTAGTGGTGCTTTATTGTTGCCATACAAGGAAGAAAGCTTATTTGATTTTTACACCAAACGTGTATCAAAAGTTGGTATTCCTCTTGTGATTTACTATATTTTTTATTTGTGGCAAAGTAATCAACTGACCAATATTACATTTGACAATATAAAAGATTTTGGCTTGAGACTTCTAGAAGGGAGGACTAGTGATTGTCCTCACTATTGGTTGATATACACTATTTTATCTATATATATCGTCATTCCTTTTTTTAGATATATGTTTAAAAATATGTCGTATAAATTGCTCTGCGCATTAACGGGTATTATTATATTGTTTATGTCCTTGACCACGTTTTTTGAAATTCGGTTTGCTATTAGTACGTTTTTATCCTCTTGGATAGGTGTGGCAATAGTGGGTTATTGGGCTACAAGAGAGGAAACCAGAAAATACGATGGCATAATTATAATTGTAGGAATATTAGCGATAGGAGTTGCTGTTTATCTTATAAAGACAAACGATAGATTTTTGAATTTAATATGTAATTGTTCTCCAATAATGACAATGATTTCGGTTGGCATATTTGCTTCTGTTTTTAAATTTAAAAAGATATTTGATAAAGGCAATTGGATTGTAAGAATACTTAGCAAATATAGTTACGCTATTATTCTCGTTCATTGGTGGACACTATACCGAATAACCATAGGTCGATATGGTATCAGAGCGTATATGTATGATGGATTAGGTGTAATATTCTCATATTTAATTACATTGTTTATATCGTTTTGTATTGCTTTTTTAATTGACAATCTTGTTATTGTGGTGTTTGATTACATATTCAACTTAATTGCAAAGTGGGTCAAAAAATTTTTTGTAATGGTAACTGGAAAGCAAAAACAAGAAAAAGCGACTAATACGTAGATTGATTTACAGCAGATAAAAAAACACTTGATTTTATTTTATTTTGTGTTATAATACTATTAGCATATTGAGTTAGAAAGGTGAGTGGGCATAAAGCCCGCTCACTTTTTATGTGGTAGGCTTGAGTAAAATTGCCTGCAGCACCGCTTTTGTACGGGGCGGTATAAATTATACAGCTCCCTGTACTGCAAGACGTCACTGCAAACAATTTTCTTTCAAACCTCACGTTAAAGAAAGGATGAGATTTTCTTATGGCAAGTGTAGCCGATAAGGTTTACGATCTAGTAAAAGACACGGTAGAGTCTTGCGGAGTAACGCTTTGGGACGTTCGTTTTGTAAAAGAGGGCGCATCACACTATCTTCGCGTTTTTATTGATAAGCCAGAGGGCGTCAATATAAACGACTGCACCGACGTATCCCACGCGATAGACCCCGTAATTGACGAGGCAGATCCAATTGACTGCTCTTACTATCTAGAGGTTTGCTCACCCGGTATTGACCGCGAGCTAACACGCCCACACCATTTTGAATATGGTATTGACAAGCAAATAACCGTTAAGCTATTTAAGGCTATCGACGGCAAAAAAGAATTTACCGGTGTTTTAAAGAAATATGACGGTAATCTAACACTCGAAATCGACGGCACGGAAACTGTCTTTGAAAAAGGCGCTTTTTCAAAGGTTTATATATTTGAAGAATTTTAAAAATAAGGATAGAGGTAATTAGAAAATGGCACGAGTAAAATTAACAGCAAAAGAAAAGAAGAGTAACAAGGAGTTTTTTGAGGCGCTTAGACTCATGGAGCAAGAAAGAGGTATTCCTTGCGAGTTTATCGCTGACAAAATTGCAGAAGCTATCACAGTAGCGGCTAAAAAAGATTTTGGCGGTAACGAAATTGTTACCTGCATCATCGATATGGAAAACGAAATCTTTAGCGTAACCGCACGCAAAGAAATCGTTGACGAGGTAGAAGATCCATACACCCAAATCTCACGCGAAGAAGCATTGGCTATCGATCCAAAATCTGTAAACAACGGTTTTGTAGATATTAAGCTTGATCCTAAAAAGTTTGGTAGAATCGTAGCTCAAAACTCAAAAAATAACTTCCGTCAAGGCGTTAAAGAGGCAGAACGCGGTCAAGCGCTTGCCGAGTTCCAAAGCCACAACCGCGAGGTTGTTACCGCTCTGGTTAAGAGAGTTGACCCAACCAACGGTAACGCAGTTCTTGAAATTGGCCACAACGAAGCAGTTCTTCCAAAGGCTGAACAGGTGCCTGACGAAGTAATTAAAGAAGGCGACCATATCAAGGTTTACGTAGTAGACGTAAAAGAAACCGATCGTGGTCCTCGTATTATGCTTTCTCGTACACACCCAGGTCTTGTAAAACGTCTCTTTGAGACCGAAGTTCCAGAAATTTTTGACGGCACAATCGAGATTAAGTCAATCTCTCGTCAAGCTGGTGCTCGTACCAAGATGGCAGTTTATTCAGAAAATACCGAAATCGACGCTATCGGTGCTTGTATCGGTCAACGCGGTGTTCGTGTAAACAACATTGTTGAAGAACTTGCCGGCGAAAAAATAGATATCGTAAAATACAGTGAAGACCCAGTAGAATTTATTAGCGAAGCATTGTCACCTGCAAAGGTTGTTTCTGTAACAATTGAGAGCACCGAGCCAAAGGTTTGCGTAGTACGCGTTCCAGAATCACAGTTGTCACTTGCTATCGGTAACAAGGGTCAAAACGTTCGCCTTGCTGCAAAGCTTACAGGTTGGAAGATAGACATTCATCCTGAAAGTGGATTCTTTGGTGAATAATTCCAACAATTAGAGAGGAGAAGATTTAGTGACTGCAAAAAAAATACCGCTTAGAATGTGCATAGGTTGCCGCGAAATGAAACCAAAAGCGGAGCTAGACCGCATAGTAAGAAAACCCGACGGCGAAATTGTTATAGATAAGACTAATAAAATTTCGGGTCGAGGCGCATATATTTGTAAATGTGGAGATTGCCTTAAAAAAGCGGAAAAAATCAATGCGTTGTCACACACCTTTTCTCAAGCAGTAGATCGCGAGATATATTCGCGTTTGGCGAGGGAGCGTGACGAGCTGGATGGATAAGGTACTAACTTTATTAGGCTTTGCATCAAAGGCAGGAAAGTTATCCTACGGTTTTGATGCGGTTCGCACGTCGCTTAGCCAAAAAAAGAGTAAACTTTTGTTGCTGGCAAATGACGTATCACCAAAAAGTAAAAAAGAAATCTTGTTTTTTGGAGATAAGTTTAGCGTAGAGGTTATCGATTTAGAAACCATAGATATGCAAACGCTCACACACGCTGTGGGAAGAAAATGCGGCATACTATCGGTCAACGACCAATCTTTTGCGCAGGGTTTGGTAGCAGCTATAAATGCAGGGAGGAACTTAAATGATAAGTAGATATAAGATTAGCGATTTAGCTAAAGATTTTAATATGCAATCAAAAGACCTTATTGCTCTCGTTAGTGAGCTTACCGGTGAAGAAAAGAAATCTTCTACCGTTCTTATCGAAGGCGAAATAGCAATGGTTTTTGATGCGCTAACCAAGAAAAATTCAGTAAAGAGTTTTGATGATTATTTTGCAATGGGCGCTGACGCTCGCGCAGCAGCAGCAAAGAAAAAGCAAGACGAAAAGGACAGAAAGCTTGCTGAACAGATGGCTATTCTTGAGCAATTAAAGGCTGCGGCAGCCGCTGCAGAAGGCAAAGCTCCAGAAAAGAAAGAAGCTCCAAAGACCGAAAAAGCACCTGAAAAGAAGGCTGCTCCAAAGGTAGAAAAAGCTCCTGAAAAGAAACCGGAGCCAAAGAAAGAGGCTAAACCAGAAGTTAAGCCAGAGCCTAAAAAAGAAGCTCCTAAAAAGGCTGAAGTTAAGAAAGAAGCTCCAAAGAAAGAAGAGCCAAAGAAGGCAGAGCCTAAAAAGGAAACCAAGCCTTACGACGGTCCACTCGTTGCTCCACCTAAAAAGGAAAAGCAACACGGTGAAGCGCCAAATCGTGGTCCTGCTCAACTTCGTCACGTTGATACACGTACTTCTAACGTTAATATCGATAAATATAACGAAAAATATGAAAACATTGCTCCTGCAAACGCAATGCGCGACAACTACTCACGCAAGCAAAAGATTAAGCAAAAGTCACAAGACTACAAGCGTCCACAAGGCGCAAAGCGCGAGACCGAGGCTGATAAGTTGCGCAGAATGCAGCTTGAGCGCATCAAGAAGACTCCTATTACCGTTACAGTAGGTGACGAAATTACAGTAGGTGAGCTTGCTGCCGCTCTTAAAAAGACTGCCGCAGAGGTTATTAAAGAACTTCTTAAACTTGGTATGATGGCAACAGTAAACCAGGTTATCGACTACGATACCGCAGAAATCGTTGTTACCGAAATGGGCGCAAAGATTGAACGTCAGGTTGTAGTTACAATCGAAGAAAAGATTATGGACGTAACCGAGGATACCGCCGAGGATCTAAAACCACGTAGCCCTGTTGTAGTTGTAATGGGTCACGTTGACCACGGTAAGACATCACTCCTTGACGCTATTCGTGATACAGCAGTTACCAACACCGAGGCTGGCGGTATTACCCAGCATATAGGTGCTTATCGCGTTAAGTGCAAGGGCGAAGATATTACATTCCTCGATACCCCAGGACACGCAGCATTTACCGCCATGCGTCAACGCGGCGCTATGGCTACCGATATCGCAATTCTTGTAGTTGCGGCTGACGACGGTATTATGCCACAAACAATCGAGGCAATTAACCACGCAAAAGCGGCCGAGGTTCAAATCATTGTTGCTATCAACAAGATGGATAAACCAACCGCTAACCCAGATAGAATTATGCAACAGCTCACCGAGCACTCACTCGTTCCTGAAGAATGGGGCGGTGACGTTATCTGTGTTCCTGTTTCTGCAAAGACTCACATGGGTATTGACAACCTTCTCGAAAACGTACTTCTCGTAGCAGAAATGCTCGAGCTTAAGGCTAACCCAGACCGTAGAGCAAAGGGTGTTGTTATTGAGGCGCGTCTTGACAAGGGTCGCGGTCCTGTTGCTACACTTCTTGTTCAAAACGGTACTCTTAACGCAGGCGATATCGTTGTTGCAGGTACTTCTGTTGGTCGTGTAAGACTTATGACAGACGAACACGGCAACGTTGTAAAGGCTGCCGGCCCATCAGTTCCTGTTGAGATTATCGGTCTTGCCGAAACACCGGACGCAGGCGACAGCTTTGACGCCGTATCTGACGAGCGTTTGGCACGTGAACTTGTTGAACAACGTAAAGAAAAGATTAAAAACGAATTGTTTAACGCAAAAGAAAAGGTTACTCTTGATAACCTCTTTAGCCAGCTTAGCGACGGCGACCTTAAAGAGCTTAACATTATCGTTAAGGCCGACGTTCAAGGTAGCGTAGAGGCAGTTAAGGAAAGCCTTGTAAAACTTTCTAACGAGGAAGTAAAGGTTAGCGTTATTCACGGTGGCGTTGGCGCTATCAATGAGTCTGACGTAATGCTAGCTCACGCTTCCGGCGCTATTATCGTAGGCTTTAACGTTCGTCCTGATGCAGTTGCAAAAGCAACCGCAGAGCGTGACGGCGTAGACGTTCGTACCTACCGTGTAATTTACGAAGCAATCGAAGAAATCGAAGCTGCTATGAAGGGTATGCTCGCTCCTAAATTCCGCGAGGTTATCCTTGGTACTGCCGAAGTTCGTGACACGTTCAAAATTTCAAACGTTGGTACAATCGCAGGTTGCCGTATCACTAACGGTAAGGTAACACGTGCTTGTCAAATTCGTGTTGTACGTGACGGTATCGTTATTTGTGAAGACGCTATCAAGTCACTTCGTCACTTAAAAGATGACGTAAAAGAAGTAGCACAAGGTTTTGAATGTGGTATAGGTCTTGAAAAATTTGCCGATATTAAAGAGGGCGACGTTTTTGAAGCCTTTATTATGGAGGAATATAGAGACTAATGGCTGGATTTAAAATTAACCGTGTAACAAGCGATATAAGACTTTGCCTATCTGAACTCTTGCGCGAGGTAAAAGACCCAAGAGTAAGTAAGATGCTTAGCATTGTAAAACTTGACGTAACGGGCGATATGTCTTACGCTACAGTTTACGTAAGCGCAATTGAAGGCAGCGAAAAAACCGAAGAATCTGTAAAAGCTTTAAACAAGTCCGCGGCGGGTTATATCCGCCGCGAGCTTGGAAGTCGTTTAAAACTTCGTAAAGTTCCGGAACTTCGCTTTATTGCCGATAATTCAATCGAAAACAGCGCTCACATTTCAAAAATTATTGAGTCTTTTGATAAATAATATTTAAAGAAGTCACGAAAGGAAGTGACACATTTTGAATAATTGCATTTCATTTTCGCTTAAGGATACGATCAAGTTCCTTAAAAAGAATGATAACTACATTATCTTGACACACGCATCTCCCGATGGCGATACGCTAGGCTCAGGCTATGCTTTATACTATGGTCTAAAACAGCTTGGAAAGCGCGTTGAGGTTATTTGCCCTGACGTTATACCGCAGGATTACGCCTACTTTTTGTGCGAAACCGACCACGTAGCTCGCGAGGGTGCAACTCTCGTTGCGGTAGATATTGCCGACAAGCGACTACTAGGCGCTTTGGAAGAAGAGTTTGGCGAGTGCATCGACCTTAATATTGACCATCACGTGTCAAATACTCACTATGCAAAGGCGCTCTATCTTGATAAGGATGCGTCTGCAACTTGTGAGATTATGTACGAGATACTATTAGGCTTAAAGGTTAAGCTAAACGATACTATAGCGCAGGCGCTTTATACAGGTATTTCAACCGATACGGGTTGTTTTAAGTATTCTTGTGTTACGGCAAAAACCCACAAAATTGCTGCTGCTTTGTATGACTACAACATAGAGGCAGACAAAATAAACAAGGTAATGTTCGACACCAAGAGCAAGGCGTTACTATCGCTTGAGCGCATGGTGCTAGATACTGCTGAATATCATTTTGACGATAAGTGTATGATAGTTACCGTTACTGCCGAAATGTTAAAAGAAACAGGTTGTAAGGGTACTGAGCTTGAGGGTATAACCAACATTTCACGTAGTGTTGTTGGTGTTATTGCAGGCGTTACAATAAAGCAAACCGCCGACGATACCTTTAAAGCGTCGATTCGTACCTACGAGCCACTTAATGCATCCGAAATATGCAAAGCACTTGGTGGTGGCGGACACAAAAATGCTGCTGCGGCATCACTCAAGGGCTCTCTCGCAGAGGTAAAACAACAAATTATCGATGCTATAAAGCAGCAAATGGAGGCAACAAATGCTTGGACTTCTGCTGCTAGATAAACCGCAGGACATTACGTCGTTTGGCGCGGTTGCGCGCATAAAGCGACTAGCGTCCGAAAAACGTGTGGGACATACAGGCACGCTCGACCCAATGGCTACGGGTGTGTTACCTATACTTATAGGCAGAGCAACCGTATTATCACAATATCTTATCGAGGCCGATAAAAGTTATACCGCTACGGTAAAGCTTGGTATTGCTACCGATAGTTGCGATATTACGGGTGAAGTAATATCACAAAGTGACGTGAGCGTTACCGAGCAAGATATAGACGATATCTTGCAAAAGTTTAAAGGTAAACAAATGCAAGTGCCACCTATGTTTAGCGCCATAAAACAAAACGGCGTTCGCATGTACGAACTAGCGCGCCGTGGCGAAACGGTAGAAATACCCGCCCGCGAAATAGATGTTTTTTCGCTAGACAAAACGTCAAACGTCAATGAAAATAACGAATTTCAAATTGACTGTAACGTTTCGAAGGGCACTTATATTCGTTCGCTTTGCCGCGATATTGGCGAGGCACTAGGTACAGGCGCTACGCTTACTTCGTTGCGACGCACCAAGACTGCGGGTTTTGATATCTCGCGTTGTGTAAAGCTTGACGATCTAACACCCGAAAATATAGCCGACTATATTTTTCCGTGCGATTTGGTTGTTCATTATATGCCGAGTGTAACTATTAGCGAGAAACAAGCTATACGTTTTTGTAATGGCGGCGAGTTAAGTCTTGAACGCGTTAAATACGATGAATTTAAAAACAACGAAATATACAGAGTGTATTTTGGCGATAAATTTTTAGGACTTGGTCGCGCAGACCTAGATAAAAATTTATTAAAAATAGAATGTTTAGTTGATAGGCAGGTGTAAAAAATGAAAACTGCAATAGTGCTTGGTACTTTTGATGGATTGCACGCGGGACATCGCGCGGTAATCGGACAAGCCGACGGCTTTTATAGTATTGCAGTTACGTTTGATACACCTCCCAAAAGCTATTTTTCGGGCGAAGCGCAACTTTTAATGCTGCCCGAAGATAGAGCCGAGCGACTTAAAAAGCTTGGCATTGATAGAGTAGATATTCAAGACTTTGGCAAGATAAAAGATATCGAGGCTAAAGATTATCTTGAATATTTAAAGAAAGAGTACGTTCCACAAAGAATAGTTTGCGGTTTTAACTATCGTTTTGGTAAAAACGCGGCAGGTGACACGTCGCTGATAGCTGATTTTTGTAGTCAAAATGATATTGAGTTTGTTTGTGTACCGCCAACCAAAGTGGGTGATACTGCTCTTTCATCTACCTATATTCGCAATTTAATCCGCGAGGGTAACGTAGAACTTGCAAGCACTATGATTTACGATGGATTTTCTTTTACCGCTACTGTAATACATGGTGACGCGCGCGGTAGAAATTTAGGTTTTCCAACAGCAAATCAGTTGTACCCCAAGGATTTAATCAAATTAAAATTTGGCGTTTATTTATCTCGAGTCGAGATAGATGGTAAATGCTACAAAGCGATTACCAACGTTGGTATTCGTCCAACCTATCAAACCGATGAGGTTGGCTGTGAAACCTTTATAAAAGATTTTTCGGGCGACATTTACGGCAAGCAAATGAAAACCGAATTATTGAAATTTATAAGGGAAGAACAAAGATTTTCATCAATAGATGAACTAAAAAAAGCAATTATAAACGACGTTAAACTTTTAAATGTGTAGGAGGAAAAATAATGAAAAAGATACTTAGCATATTGTTGTGTGGTATTATCGCATTAAGTCTTTCTGCTTGCGGAGAGTTTGAAGAGGTTACTAGCGAGCCTGTTACAAGCGAGATCGTGAGCGATACAAGTTCACAAGAAAAAGTTGAAATAAAGATCCCTGAAATAAAATCAGAAGATGACGTTATGCCGTCATACGTTGACATTAGTCTTTATGATGAAGAAAACTATTCTGATATATATCTAGGTAAGAACTTTAAGTTCAAGGTGACTTATGCAGGTAGCGCCATCAAATTACCTTGGACATATAAAGATATGATAGAAGACGGCTGGAAATTGATAGCATCGGACGAATATAACGAAAATTCGCAAATAATGGCCGGTAAATCAATAACAGTAGAGTTTGACAATGAATATGGTAAAAAAATTACTGCAGTTTTCCACAACGGAACAAAATCTTCATTGTTACTTAAAGAATGCCCTATAGTTAAGTTTGTTATAAAAGAAAACGGACTTAACGTGCCTGAATCGGCTTATGGTCAGTTCTGGGTTAATGGTGTAAGTAATTTATCTGCTATAACCGATTTAATCGAACTTTTAGGTTCGCCATCACATTTTTATCGCATTAGCGAAAACAAGTATTATTTAGATTGGTTTATTAGCGCAAGCGACCGCAGAAGCGGTATTACCGTTTATGTAGATACTGCCGAAGACCATATTGACGCAATAGAATTTTCGCTTTACTAATGAGGTGATATTATGAAATATAACCATTCTTTCTCACCTGCAGATATTTTGTTGCCAAAAAGTGATTTTGAGTCTTGGGCAACGATAGCTTGCGATCAATATACCTCTGAACCGGAATATTGGGAAAAAGCAAAACAGGCCGCAGGCGATAAACCATCGGCACTAAATATAATCTTGCCAGAGGTTTATTTATCAAAAGATAATAGCGAACGTATAAATCAGATAAACTGTAATATGCAAGAATATCTTGACAGCAATATATTTAACGAATATTCTAACGCGCTAATTTACGTTGTGCGCACTCAACCCGACGGTCGAGAGCGTTTTGGTTTGGTAGGTAAGATAGACCTTGAGTGTTATGATTATCGCTCAGGCTCAAATGCCGAAATCCGCGCTACCGAGCAAACTGTGTTATCGCGAATTCCACCGCGAGTAGAAATTCGTAAAGATGCTCCACTTGAATTACCACACGTAATGCTGCTTTTTGACGACGTGGAGAATACTGTTTTTGAAAACTGTTGGCATAATCAAAGCAAATTTCAAAAGGTTTACGATTTTGATTTAATGTGTGGCGGCGGTCATATAGACGGCTATCTTTTAGACGAAGAAACTAAACGTGCAATATTATCACAACTAGAAACATTAAAACAAAAAAATAACGGATTTTTGTTCTGCGTAGGCGACGGTAATCACTCGCTTGCTACCGCAAAAGAGTGTTACAACCAAAATCCTACCGAAAAATCACGTTACGCGTTAGCTGAGATAGTAAATATTCATGATAACGCTTTGGATTTTGAGCCAATTTATCGCGTGGTATTCGGCGTTGATCCGGAGGCATTGCTTAACGACTTTGTAAACACTGTTGGCGAGAGTAACGAAAAAGACGGCCAATTATTTACTTTTGTTTATGGCGATAAAGTAAGTAAAAGATGGATGAAACCTACCTCTAAATTAGCGGTTGGTACGTTGCAAACGTTTCTTGATAACTACGCCCAAGAGCATCCCGAAGCTGAAATTGACTATATTCATGGTGAGGAATCACTTGGTAAATTAGCTTCGCGTGAAAACACTATAGGATTTTTATTTGGTGGCATGCAAAAATACGAGCTATTTGATGCGGTGCGCGCCGACGGTTCGCTTCCTAGAAAAACATTTTCAATGGGACACGCCGACGACAAGCGTTTTTATATTGAGGCTAGAAAAATTAAATAATTACAATACCCTTTTTATCTTGACAAAGTCGTGATAAAAAGGGTATTATGTTTATATATAAATATAATATAAAAGGAGGATTGCGGTATGGTGTTTTCGTCACTTGAGTTTTTGTTTTTTTACCTGCCGGCAGTTCTTCTTATTTATTTTTTAATACCTACCAAATTTTTAGCGGCAAGAAATCTTATGTTGCTTATAGTAAGCTTGCTGTTTTATGGTTGGAGCGAGCCGTCGTATATATGGATAATGTTTTTATCTATCGCGGTGGATTATACCTGCGGCCGACTTGTCGGCAAGTACAAACAAACCGCGCCAAAGAAAGCAAAGGCCGCGCTTGTTGCAAGCATAGTTATCAACGTGAGTATTTTGGCGTTTTTTAAATACGCCGATTTTATTATCGAGAATCTATCGTTAATACCTATCTTTTCGGGTCTAAAACCGCTAGGGTTAACCCTTCCTGTTGGCATTTCGTTTTACACATTCCAAACAATGTCTTATACGCTAGACGTTTATTTAGGCGAAGCAAAAGTGCAAAAAAACGTGGCGATATTCGGCTCGTACGTAACAATGTTTCCGCAACTTATTGCAGGACCTATCGTGCGTTATCGCGACGTTGACGATGCGTTGCGTTCTCGCCAACACACTCTAGAAAACGTAGCGGCAGGCATAAAACGTTTTGTATGCGGTTTAGCAAAAAAAGTGTTGCTTGCCAATACCGCCGGCGCTTTTTACGAGAGTTTTGTGAGTGGTGTAGAAAGTAGTCCTAGCGTTTTAGGCGCGTGGATGGGCGTAGTGTTTTTTGCTTTTCAAATTTATTTTGATTTTTCGGGTTATTCCGATATGGCGATAGGTCTAGGCAAAATAATGGGATTCAACTTCCCTGAAAACTTTAATTACCCATATATTTCAAAAAGCATTACCGACTTTTGGCGCAGATGGCACATAACGCTTTCTACCTGGTTCCGCGAGTACGTTTACATACCGCTAGGCGGCAACCGAAAGGGTAAGTCACGCACCTTTATCAATCTTATTATTGTATGGTTTTTAACGGGACTTTGGCATGGCGCTAGTTGGAATTTTGTGCTTTGGGGACTTTATTTTGCGGTGATACTCATTGTAGAAAAAGCCTTTTTAGGCAAGTTGCTTTCAAAGTTACCGGCATTTTTATCGCATCTATATGCAATAATTCTCATAGTGTTTGGTTGGTTTATTTTTATATGGTGCGATCTTCAAAATCCTGGCGAATACCTATCAGCACTGTTTACGTCAAGCCTTGTTTCACAAATTGCGATATACGACCTATTACGTGGTTTGTTGTTCCTTGCAATTCTTATTATTGCATCAACAAAATTACCATACACTGTTTATTGCAAGTTAAAAGATAAAACCTATTTTGGAGTAGTTTTAGGTCTGGCTTTACCGGTTGTAATCTTGCTTTGTACGGCTTATCTTGTTGACTCGTCGTATAATCCGTTCCTCTATTTTAGATTTTGAGTAAATTTTAAAAAGGAAATGATAAAAATGAAACTTTTTGTTCGTATTATAGCAATAATTTTATCTGTTGCATTAATGCTTTCATTATGTGCGTGCAGTGACGAGGTAGTAGACACAACCTCTACTGTCGATGCTAATTCTAGTGTTGCCGATAAAGTTGAAGAACAAGATTCAAACTTAGACGCATCTTCAACCGATAGTCAAGTTGCCTCTTCAAATAATACACCAAGCAACAATAGTTCTATTGTAGAAAATAATTCTAGCGAAACCTCGAACGTGTCTAGTGTCGAGAGTGAAGTTATAACAAATTCAAACGCTAGCGCACAGCCTACAATTACTCTATTTGCCCCGGTTGCTAACGATATTTTTATAATAGGCGGTAGTTGTTCAAATAATACCGAGTATATACAAATTAGCGGTGATAGTGTAAAAACACAAAAGGTTGTTCCCGCTCGCGGTAAAGATAAGAGCTATTTTACCGCACAGGTAAAAGTAAATACCAGCGATTACGTGTTTATCCAAACCAAAGAGAAGGGCAAGGATCTTTCTGGCGAGGTTAAAAAATACGTCAACGTTAGAAGTGGTATTACTAATATGATGACTTCTAGTGACTATCAACCGGTTTTTGGTCTTGACAGCCGTATTCATTTTTATAGCGCAATTTTAACCTATAGCAAGTCTAATTTCCTTTCAAGCGCAGAAAAACAATATGCAAAGCAAAACATTTCAGATACAGTAAAAGCGGCAAAATCGGTTGGCGCCGAGGTAATATACTTGGTAGTGCCTTCTTCAGCGGCAGTTTATCCCGAAAGCGTACCTAGTGAATACAAAGCGGCATCGGGCGAAACACTCTATAAGTCGTTTAAAAGTATTGCCGAAGAGAGCGGTGCTACTGTGCTTTATCCGCTAGACGATATGAAAGCGCACAAAAATGATGGCGACGGTTACAAGATATATAGCCACAGTGATTCTCACTGGACTACCTACGGCGCATATTTTGGCGTAAATTCACTTATGACCAAGATTTCGGCAAAATATCCATCAGCCAAACCTCGTACAGTAAGCGAAATGGGATTTTATACCACCGAGCTTTATGGTGGTGACGCGCTATTTTCGTTTGGTGATTATAAGGGATTCGAAAATTATAGCGATGCCGCATCTACCAAAGGTGAGACAAGTGTAACGGGTATTATGGAACTTACCACCCTCTATAATTTAAAGATGCCTACCGATACGCTAACAACCATCACACGTGGCAAAAAGAGTATATATCTTACAAAAGATAATGCCGATAAATACGACTTTACCAACAAAAACGGCTCAGGACTACCTACCGCCGTTATAACACGTGACTCTTTCGGTAGAACTACGTTTGATATGGTAAACGACCGTTTTAGTGAGGTTACTTGGCTTGCCGAAAATGATTTTAGCAGCACCATAAGCGCAATAGAAGAAAACAAACCAAATTACGTAATATACATTGTATCAGAGCGAAATTTGTATAAGGTTATGATGAATAACTCAAACATGTCGCTTGTAAATCTTTTTAAATAATATGAATAAAAAAATAAATATATTGACCATCGTTTCTAGCTCGCTTGTAATAGTGGTTATGGCAGTTATGTTTTTTGCAACGCCTGCAAAAGACGTATCACAAAAAGAAAATCGCGCTTTATCACAAGCGCCAACGTTTAGCGCCGATAAATTGCTTTCGGGCGAGTATACGTCTGATTTGGCGTTGTATATAAGCGACCAATTTCCCGCAAGAGACGAGTTTGTGTCGGTAAAAGCTTATAGCGAATTAGCGCTCGGCAAGGGAGAAAATAACGGCGTTATATATACCGATAATGATATACTTATACCTCGTGATGAAATAAAAGAAAACAGATTGTCCGCAAACTTGCAAGCGATAGCAGATTTTAAAAAGATGACGAGCGCGCAGGTTTGTGTTGCGGTTTTGCCGCGCACGGTAGACGTTTTTGCTGAATATTTACCACAAAGTTATCCTGTGCAAGAAAACAATAAACTTTGGCAAGATTATTACGTTTTAGCAAAGCAGTACGGTGTTACTGCCCCTAATTTGTATGACAAGTTGTGTGATGGTAACAATTATTATCACACCGACCATCACTATAATATCTACGGCGCTTACGATACGTATGCTTTACTAGGCGATGCGTTAGGATTCGCACCTAAAAAGCTAGAATTTTTTAAGAGTGAAAAGGTCGCAGACGATTTTTGCGGTACCGCTATGCGCACGTCTGGATTTTATAACGCGCCAAAAGATGAGATAACGCTACTTCGCTATGATGGTGACGAGGATTATACTATAATGGCCGACGGTAAAGAGATTGCGCTTTATGATAAGTCGCGACTTTCTACTACCGATAAATACGCAGTTTTCTTGGGCGGTAATCACGCGCGCGTTGATATTACGCTTGGCGAAAACAGACCAAAACTTTTACTAATTCGTGATAGTTTTGCCGATTCGTTAGCGCCTTTTTTGGCGATTCACTATGATTTAGTGATGATAGACCTTAGATATTTTACAGGCAACGTTCAACAAATAGTGGCAGAGGAAAATATACAGCAGGCGCTAATCCTCGAGAGCATGAGCGAATTTGCCACTACCAAAAATATTTCATTTCTTAAAAGAGGTGTATAATCTTGAAAAAGATAATTGCGATTTTAATAAGCTTGTTAATGTTTTTTTGTATAGCGTGTAGCGAATCAGAAAGCAGCAGTTTTACCGAGGGTACTACCTGCGAGCAAATTTTAAATGCGGCGGTAGGTGTTAAAGATTACGACAACGTCGAACAGTATATAAAAGGCAAAACCGATTTAGACAGTTATACGATGTCTATGTGGGCAGACGGATTGTTTGCCGAGTGCGAAGAGTTCGATTTGCTTTCTGATTATGCTATTTGTTATAGCAAAGATAACACTACCTATGAAATATCGGTGCTAAAAGCCAAAAGTACAGATGACGTTTCAAAAATCGAGTCACTCCTCGAAAGACGTAAACAAACGTTAGAAGGTGGCACAAAAGCGGCATACGATCCAAATTTTAAAAAGCTAATGCAAAATTCAAAAATAGAAACCTGCGGCGAGTATGTAATTTTTATTTTGACCGATGATAACGATGCGGTAAAAGACGCGATAGAAAAATTAAAATAATACAAATTGGATGGAAATTTTATAATTTCCATCCAATTTTTTTCGATTGACATAATACGACAGAAATTATATAATATAGAATAGAATAATATGGGATAGTATCCGGTTAGGGTGAGTAAAGTTTTGCAACACGCAAAGAAAACGATTAGTTTAATATTGTGTATAATAATAACTGCAATCGGGCTTTTTAATATGCCTGTTCGCGCGATTACATATCCAATGATGGGTGAAATATCAAGTACCAATGGTGAAGCAAAAATATATTCACTAGCGGGTACTACGGGTCATGAGGCAAAGCCTGAAGATAAAAACAAATCAAAGCATCTTATAACGTTAAAAAACGGCGATATTGTAAAGGTGTTAGGCGAGGCCGTTGACGGCGATGGCGATAAGTGGTATCAAATAAACTATGGCACAAATTTTGAAAACACAGGTTACGCCGTTATTAATAAAGTCGCACTAAAATATGAGTACGAATACGACGACGATTTTGAAAAAAATCTCGAGAATTTCCCCGAAAGTTATCGCGCAGCTTTACGAGAATTGCACGCTAAATACCCAAACTGGAAGTTTGTGGCAAATAATTTTGATTTAAGCTTTAAAAAAGCCGTTGAAGCGCAGTATGGCGTTGATAACGTAAAAAACACTCGCAAATGGGTAGAGTTTACCTACGGCGGTAACGAGTGGCGCGATATGAGAGCATACAACGAGCAAACAAACACATGGATCAAACTAGAAGAGCGTTGGACCTATGCTTCGCGAGAGGCCATAGAGTATTTTATGGACCCACGTAATTCACTCAACGAAGATATGATTTTTGCGTTTATGCAACAGTCTTATCAAGAAGATGAAAAAATGCAAGATAATATTCGTACCGTTATAAAGGGCACTTTCCTAGAAAACGGCTACGACAAAGACGGTGACGGCAAGATAGACGGTGACGGCGATAAAAACGCCTATATCGAAGATTTGATAGCCGCTGCCAAGGAAAGCAAGGTTAGTCCTTACGTGCTAGCGGCAACCATAATCGTTGAGCAGGGCGCAAAGGGCGAGTCAAGTCTTATATCGGGTAAATATCCTGGTTTTGAGGGTTGCTACAATTTCTTTAACTTTGCGGCAAGCGGTAATACGGTAGACGATATTGCAAAGTCGGGTCTTACCTATGCTAAAAACAATGGTTGGACTTCTCGCACTGCGGCAATAATAGGCGGCGCAAAGAAATATGCCGACGGTTATATTTCTATCGGACAAGACACCTATTATTACAAGGATTTTAACGTTATAAAAGAGGACTGGGTACATCAGTATGCCACAGCGCTTTACGATGCGTGGACCAATGCAAAATATCTTAAAAAAGGTTGTACTACAAGTACCGACGCGGTAATAACCTTCTCGATTCCGGTATATACCGACATGCCACAAAAGGCGTGTCCGCTACCTGGTACTGCCGCAGATGATGATGGCGATAAGCCAAACGATAACACCGGTGAACAAACACCAAGTACCCCGAGTACACCGTCAACTCCAAGTACACCAAGCACTCCATCTACGCCAAGCACACCGTCAACCCCAACGACTCCATCTACACCATCTACTCCCGCAGAGCCTGTAATTAAAAAAGGTGATACAAATAACGATGGTAAGATAAATGCGGTCGATTTAGCTGCGGTTAAAATGCATATGTTGGGCGTTAAAAAAATAGATGGTAATTCTTTCAAAGCGGGCGACGTTAACGGAGACGGCAACATAAACGCCGTTGATCTAGCAGCTATCAAAATGCACATTTTAGGTGTAAAAACAATTACTTGAGGTGTAAACTATGAAAAAAATATTTAAGTTAACATTTTCGCTACTTATGGTTACAATTATCGCAACGTCTGCGTTTGCTTTTAACGTATCTGCTGCGAGCGCTACTATAAGTGGTACAGGCGAATTTGAGGTTGGTAAAACGTTTAACGTTACCGTTCGTTTCAGTGCTGACGCAACGTTATATGCGGTTGAGGCAACAGTGACCTATAATTCAAGCGTTTTGAAGCTTAATAGCGTATCAGGCGCTGACTATAACATAGGAAATGGTAGTGTAAAGATAGTTGACGATGGTTTTAGCGCAACAAAACCATCAAAAACAAGTTCATATACACTTAACTTTTCTGCAATAGCAGTAGGTGACTCAACAATTTCGGCAAGCTTGCTCGGAGGCGGTGAGGCAGAATCTAAAGCGGCTGCTTCAGCGGCGGTAAAAGTTGTTGCTTCAAAGCCATCTTCAAACGCAAATCTTTCTTCAATTAAATTAAGCGCAGGTTCATTGTCTCCTGCATTTAATGCTAACACAACCAATTACAACGTTACAGTTAAGTACGACGTTGATGAAATAAACGTTACAGGTTCTGTAGCAGACGGCAAATCGCGTGTTGCAGGTGGCGGCACAATGGCGCTAAACGTGGGTAACAACGAGTGCGTTCTTACCGTAACGGCAGAGGATAATACAAAGAAATCATACGTTATCAACATCAAACGTATGACCGAGGAAGAAACGGCCGCTGCCGAAGAAGATGCTCGTAACAATAATCCATTGTTGGTTATAATCGATGGTAAAGACTATATAATAGTAAATGAGATTGACGACTCGCTCATTCCAGCAGGATTTACTAAAGAAACAATTACCCGCAAAGAAAGCGAAATTACTGTTTTGACAGAAGTTACTGGTAAATATCAACTTTGCTGGCTCGTTGATCAAAATGGCGAAAATGGTGCGTGGTACAAGCGCGACGCAAACGATAAATTCTCAAAACTTGCGTACATAAATGCCAATGACGTTATGTATATTATTGAGAGTATCGACGGCGGTTCTTCGTTGCCATCAGGTTTTGTTAGAGCAGATTATCAGATAGATGGTATTACGGTTGATGCTATTAAGTATAAAAATGAAGAACTTGATGATTTTTATATCTTTAATTGTTACGTTGCAGGTAATACCGAAAGCGCTCTTTATCGTTACGATACTGTCGAAGGCACCATGCAGCGTGCGATAGATTTTCTTGCTGCGGGAAATGTAGCAAATACAGAAACAACGGACAATCAAGTTGACGTTGATATTGCTGAAGAATCATTCCTTGGTTCTATGACAAAAACCGGTAAAATGGTATTTTTCTTAACAATATTTATTGCTGTTATACTAGTTGTAATTGGTATATTGTTAATCGCAAAGATTGTTTCATCAAATAAAAATGAAGACGATGATGAGTATGAGCTCGACATGAACAATGATTACGTTTTGAACGATTCTTCAAACGAAGAAGATTCTGATAAGTAATAAAAACAAACCCCTAAGGAAATATCTCCTTAGGGGTTTATATTTTATATACGGTTTACGCGACGGCTCTTTTTGGCAAGATGTCTTTTGCGCTTTTGCTTTTGCAATTTCTTTTTAGCGCATTCAAGTTTGGCCTTTTTGAGCGCTGCAGCTTTTGCTTTTTTTGCTTTTCGTTTAGCTCGATAATTTTTTGTGGTTTTTTTCACGCTTTCTTTCATTTTGTATAGGCGCTCTAGAGTCTTTTTGTCGTTGGGGAACATTTTTTTAAGTAAGAAAATAGCAATAATAACGGTTATGATTTTTTCTGGCGTAAAAGGAATCCAAAGCGCGGTAAGATAAGCTGCGCCAACGGCGAATAACCAGTCAATATCAAGCCATAAGCCAAATCCAGTTGCGATATACGCCCAACCGTTTGTTATCATCCAGCCTATACCAAAGCACAACAGAAAACGTGGATTAAGACAGAATTCAATTATTATTTTTAACCATTTTTTAACAATGCACTTTAAATCTTTCATACCACACCTAATTTGCATTACAATTTAGAGTTATTTTATCATAGCAAACAAAAAAAGTAAATTAAAATGTTGAAAAAAGAGTCGAAATGAAGTAGAATATCACTATCTAAAAAGGAAACAGGTGAAAATCCTGTACGAGCCCGTCGCCGTAAGGTGCGTATAAAAAGTCTTTTTCTACTCTTTGCCGCAAAAAGAGGACAAGCCATTGGGAGAAATCCTGAGAAGGCGAGAAAGACTAGCGCTGTAGTCGGAATATTTTTTGGATAAATGCCTTTGTGTTTGTTGCGGTAGCCGACAAAAAAGGAGAAAACAATAAAATATTTTTTAGGAGAATGCAAATTATGAAAAAGACAAACATTTTAAAAATGTTGTCATTTGTTCTCTGCATTGTGCTTATTGCGGCCGTAGCACTAATGACAAGTGGATGTAATGACGACGTAAACCTAGATACAGCCTCATCAACTGCGGTTGATACTGCGTCTAAAGCCGAAGTAAAGTTTACCTTTGTTGTGGTTGATACCACCGGTAAGGAAACAAGCTTTGAAATTAGCACCAACAAAACCATCGTTGGCGAAGCGCTTTTAGACGAAGGACTTATCGCTGGTGAGGATAGCGCATACGGTTTATATGTAAAAACTGTAAACGGTATTACTCTTGATTATGATACCGACGGCAAGTATTGGGCATTTTACGTAAACGGTGAGTATGGTATGACAGGCGTAGATACTACCGAAATCGTAGCAGGCAGTACCTATTGCTTTAAGGCTGAGTAATTATGAAACTTAAATTAAAAGATATTGTTATATTGTCGCTTATAGCGGCGCTTATGACTGTATCGGATTTTGCGATGGAGGCTCTGCCTAACATTCATCTTGTTGGTGTTTTTACCGTAATTGCAACTGTCGTTTACCGCAAGTATGCACTTTTGTCGATTTACGTTTATGCCCTTATTCAAGGTGTGATCGGCGGATTCAACCTTTGGTGGCTTCCATATTTATATGTATGGACAATCCTTTGGTGCGCTGTAATGCTAGTGCCAAAGAAAACGCCTTATAAATTTAAATATATTCTATACGTTGCTTTGTGCGCCGCACACGGATTTTTGTTTGGTGTGCTGTACGCTCCGGCTCAAGCGTTAATATTTGGTCTTGATTTAAAAGGCATGATAACGTGGATAGCAGCGGGATTTACGTTTGATATGATACATGGTCTTGGCAACTTAGTGCTGGGGGCGGCGTTGATTTATCCTGCAGTAAAAATTTTAAAAAGTACAAACAAATACGCAAAATAACAAAAAGCTTGACTGAATTTCAGTCAAGCTTTTTTGGCACCCGTAGTAGGAATCGAACCTGCATCTAAGTCTTAGGAGGACCTTATTCTATCCGTTGAACTATACGGGCGTTTTGCTGTGCTTGTTAATTTTATCGCAAGGCAGGAGTAATGTCAACATAATCTTGCTTTTTTGATTAGTATTTGTTATACTGTAAATGGAATATTAGGTTTGACTAGGGGGTGAGCGCTATTCCTAAACTGGTAGAAAAAGCCAAAACGACATTCCTTAACGAATATTTTATCAAATTTTGTATATTAGGTGTATTTAATACTATTAACCATGGTGTGTTGTCTGGTCTGTTTAGCTTTGTGTTACAACGTAACGCAGCATTTGCAGTGGGATTTTTCTGTTCTAACGTAATAGCGTTCCTTCTAAATAGTTACGTTATATTTAAAAGACCACCCACACTTAAAAGATATATACGTTTTCTTATAGCATATATACCATATTTTACAATAGGATTTTTGGTAACGTTTATCACTATAAATGCGTTGGAGCTGTCGCAGTTTACAGCAACGGTACTTGCTGCTGTATCCGGCGGACCTATAACTTTTATTGTTATGCGTGCGTATGCTTTTGGTAGGAAATAATAATCTGATCACAGATTTTGTTTTATAAATTATTCTAAGGAGTTGTTTCTTTATGAGCAAATCAAGACTTATAGGCGATTATCCTGTAATTGGTATTCGTCCTACTATCGATGGTCGTCGCGGTCCGCTAAAGGTTCGTGAAAGCCTAGAAGATCAAACAATGGCAATGGCAAATGCCGCAAAAAAACTTTTTGAAGAAAACCTACGTTATTCAAACGGTGAGCCTGTAAAGGTTGTTATTGCTGATACAACTATCGGCCGTGTTGCCGAGGCTGCCGCTTGTGCTGATAAATTCCGCAAAGAGGGTGTTGATATCACCCTTACCGTAACACCATGCTGGTGCTATGGCTCTGAAACAATGGATATGGATCCTAACACAATTAAGGGTGTTTGGGGCTTTAATGGTACAGAGCGTCCAGGCGCTGTGTACTTGGCATCTGTTCTAGCAAGCCACGCACAAAAAGGTCTTCCTGCATTTGGTATTTACGGTCATGACGTTCAAAATCTTGACGAGGTTGAAAATATACCAGAAGACGTAAAAGAAAAACTCCTTCGCTTTGCTCGCGCGGCAGTTGCTGTTGCTACAATGCGCGGCAAGTCATATTTGCAAATTGGCTCTATCTGTATGGGTATCGGCGGTTCAATTATTGACCCTGATTTCATCGAAGCATATCTCGGTATGCGTGTTGAATCTGTTGACGAGGTAGAAATCATCCGTCGAATGAGCGAGGGTATCTATGACGAAGCTGAATTCCAAAAAGCACTTGCTTGGACAAAAGCAAACTGCATTGAAGGCTTTGACAAGAACCCTGAAGATATGCAAAAAACTCGCGAAGAAAAAGACGCTCAGTGGGAATTTGTTGTAAAGATGATGGTTATCATCAAAGATCTTATGAACGGTAACGAAAATCTCCCAGAGGGTTGCGAGGAAGAGCGCGTTGGTCACAACGCTATCGCTGCTGGTTTCCAGGGTCAGCGTCAGTGGACCGACTTCTATCCAAACTGTGACTTCCCAGAATCAATGCTCAACAGCTCATTTGACTGGAACGGCACACGCGAGCCATATATTCTAGCTACCGAAAATGACGTTCTTAACGGCCTTGGTATGTTATTTATGAAGTTGCTCACCAATCGTCCACAAATGTTTGCTGACGTTCGTACATACTGGAGTGAGGACGCTATTAAGCGCGCAACCGGTTACGAAATCGATGGTGTTGCAAAAGAAAACGGTGGTATTATTCACCTTATTAACTCAGGTGCTTGCTGTGTTGACGCAAATGCTGAAGCAAAAGATGAAAACGGCAACGGTATCATCAAGCCATGGTACGAAGTAACAGAGGCTGACCAAAAGGCTATTATGGAAAATACCACATGGAACTTTGCTGACCTTGGTTATTTCCGCGGCGGCGGTTATTCATCACGCTTTGTAACAAAGGCTGAAATGCCAGCTACCATGATTAGACTTAACCTTGTTAAGGGTCTAGGTCCTGTTCTTCAAATTGCTGAAGGATGGACTGTTAATCTTCCTGACGAGGTTACCGATACACTTTGGAAACGTACCGACTATACATGGCCTTGCACTTGGTTTGCTCCACGTTGCGACGGCAAAGAAGGTTCACCATTTAAGACCGCTTACGACGTAATGAATAACTGGGGCGCTAACCATGGCGCAATCAGCTACGGTCATATCGGTGCGGACCTTATCACAATGTGTTCAATGCTCCGTATTCCTGTTTGCATGCACAACGTACCAGAGGATGATATCTATCGCCCAGCTGCTTGGAATGCATTTGGTATGGATAAAGAGGGTCAAGACTATCGCGCTTGCCAGGCTTACGGTCCACTTTATAAGAAATACTAATATAGTGAAAATTTTAAGGAGAGATAGCGTTTGCTATCTCTGCTTTCATATGTTAGAATATATACGGTGATGTAAATGGAATTGCCTAAAAGAAAACCGACAAGACTTAAAGATTATGATTATAGTCAAAATGGATATTATTTTATAACAATATGTACTAAAGAAAAACAAAAAATATTGTGTAATATTGTAGGGGACGATGCCCACATCGTCCCGAAAGAATATGGGCAAACAGTAGAGAAATATTTATGTAGCGAAAACCAAATAGAAAAATATGTTATTATGCCAAACCATATTCATATGATAATAAAAATTGATAGCGGGACGATGTGGGCATCGTCCCCTACGAAATCGGTTTCGAATATTATTCGTTCATTTAAAACTTTAGTAACAAAAGAAATAGGTAAACCTATTTTTCAACGTTCTTTTCACGACCATATAATCCGTGGCGAACAAGATTATAAAGAAATTTGGAGCTACATAGATAGTAATCCTATGAGATGGAAAGAAGATAAGTTTTATAATGAGTAAATGGAGAATATTACAAATGAAAAAGCCAGTAATAATATCACTTTTAATTTTCATAATATTGGGTTTGTTTTATAAAACCATAGGTCAAAAATGTTATTTTCTTTTATCATGCACTTTGATTGTTGTCGTTACGATAGTGCAATTATTAAAGATGACGATATTTTTAAGGAAAACTCGTTACTGCCCTAACTGTAATACAAGGCTTGTGAAAGAAAAAAGAACACGTAGCATAGATTTGAAAAAGGAAAAGGTAATAATTTTAGGAAAACACTTTTTTGCAGGTACTGCCATAGAAAAATGGCATGTGCTTTGTTGTAAAAACTGTGGCTATGAAATAAATAGCGACTCAAAATAAAAACTGATTGCTAAAACGAGCAATCAGTTTTTTGTTTTAAGTTCCGCACATTTTCATTACCAGACTGTGTGGTAAAAGTTTTGCAAGTATGCGGTAGAATTTGTAAAAAATTCTGTTTGTGTAAACGGCTTTGCGTCGGCGTGATGCTTTGAGTGATTTTACCGCCATAACGCGTGCGTTTACGCGGGGTAGCATATCAAACGTTTTGCTGTCCCCTTTGCCGATATTAGCAACAGCCAAAAATTCGGTGTCCATAGGACCGGGGCATACGGCGATAACGTTTATCTTGCGAGGTTTTAGCTCTACCCTTAATGCTCGTGAAAGACTCATAACGTAAGCCTTGGTTGACGAATAAACCGCCATACGAGTGTTTGGTGCAAACGATGCGATAGAGCAGGTGTTTACAATCTCGCTACGCTCGTTCATAAAGGGGAGTGTAGCCGCTGTCATAGCGGTGAGTGCTTCACAATTAAGACGAACCATAGCGGTGTTTTCTTCAAGTGAAAGCTTATCAAAATTACCAAGTTTACCAAAACCTGCGTTGTTGATAAGCAACTTTACATTAGCGTTCTTTTCTTTTAAAAGAGTAACGTAGTTTGCTAGTGCTTGCGGGTCGGTTATATCAAAAGCTACCGGAACGATTTTGTCACCAAGTTCGCTTTGTAACTCTTTTAAACGGTCTTCGCGTCGTGCGATAACCCATATTTCGTCAAGTTCGGTACGGGTATTATATACCTCGCGGGCGTATTCTAAACCTAGACCTGAACTTGCGCCTGTAATTACTGCAATATTCATATAATCACCTTAGTTTTTACTGAAATCTTCAAGAATAAGACCTTCGTTTTTATCGAGCGCCCAGTTGATATTCCACTCACTTGTAAATATAAGAAGGTTATTGCCCTTAAAGTCCTGTACCCATTTGGTATCTGAAGTAAGGTTGAGTTTTGAAACGTCAATGTCTTCATTACCAATCCAACGAATAAATTGATAAGGCATATTTGTGCGAATAACGTCAACGTTATATTCATTTTTAAGTCTGTGCTCAAGAACTTCGAACTGAAGTACACCAACAACACCTACGATAACGCGTTCCATACCGGTATTTGGATCGTGGAAGATTTGTATAGCGCCTTCTTGAGCAATCTGTTCAACGCCTTTTACAAACTGCTTACGCTTTAGGCTATCTTTGTGTTCGATAACTGCAAAATGTTCGGGCGCAAAGGTTGGTATGCCTTCAAACTCTACTTTGTGCTTGATTTCACATACGGTATCGCCAATAGAGAAGATGCCTGGGTCAAACACACCGATAATATCGCCGGCATAAGCCTCGTTAACAATTTGACGGCTGTCAGCCATAAGTTGCTGTGGTTGAGAAAGACGAAGCGATCTTCCGCCTTGAACGTGATAGTATTCCTTATCACGCTCAAATTTACCCGAGCATATACGCATAAAGGTCATACGGTCGCGGTGAGCCTTGTTCATATTTGCTTGAATCTTAAATACAAATGCCGAGAACTTTTCGCTCTCTGGAATAACTTCGCCTTCTTTTGTGTTACGAGCAAGTGGAGCGGTAGTCATTTTGAGAAAGTTTTCAAGGAATGGTTCTACACCAAAGTTTGTGAGTGCCGAACCAAAGAAAACAGGGGTAAGCTTACCGCAACGAACTTGGTCGAGGTCAAAGTCAAAGCTTGCGCCGTCGAGAAGCTCGATTTGGTCAACAAGGTCGCGACGAGAATATTCGCCGATAAGTTCGTCTAATTTTTCGGTATCGGTAATATCGCACTCGATAGCCTCTAATCTATCTTGACCACGATGGAATTCGTTAAAGGTCATAATTTGACGGCGTTCGCGGTCAAATACACCCTTAAAATCAACACCGCAACCAATAGGCCAGTTGATAGGGTAGGTGCCTATACCAAACTCTTTTTCAAGCTGGTCGAGCAGTTCAAATGGATCGCGCGCGTCGCGGTCGAGCTTGTTGATAAACGTAAAAATAGGAATATTGCGCATAGCAGTAACCTTAAATAGTTTACGTGTTTGAGGCTCAATACCTTTTGCCGCGTCAATAACCATTACTACGCTATCGGCTGCCATAAGAGTACGATAGGTGTCCTCCGAGAAGTCTTGGTGACCAGGGGTATCTAGTATATTGATGCAATATCCGTCATACTCAAACTGCATTACCGATGACGTAATAGAAATACCACGTTGTTTTTCAAGTTCCATCCAGTCGGATACAGCGTGTTTGGTGGTGGCTTTACCCTTAACGGAACCCGCGGTTTGAATAGCGCCTCCGTATAAAAGTAATTTTTCTGTAAGAGTTGTTTTACCAGCGTCAGGGTGCGAAATAATCGCAAAGGTTCTTCGGCGGTTAATTTCTTGTTTTAAGTCCACAGTATTACTCCCTAAAATTAATTCTATATCTTATAAAGTTTACCACAAAACATAAAATGTATCAAGAAAAAATTTTTTGAAAAAAGACTTTACTTTTGAAAATCAATGGTTTATAATAATACACGTATAGTTGTATTTTATAAAATACATTTGGAGGTTTTTAAAATGAAAAAGTTAATCGCATTAGTTCTTAGCATTGTTATGATTTGCTGCCTTTCTGTAACCGCTTTTGCAGCAGAAAGCCCAGAAGCTACTGAAAAAGTTACCGTTACAATTAGAAAGGCTGATGTTGTAGATCCTGCAGGTAAGGTTGACACAGAGTACACTTATGACGTAGGCACAACAATCACACTTAAAGCAGACGCTAAGTATGGTACATTTAATAGCTGGAGCATTTACAAAGAATCTGCTACTCCTGCAACTGGTATGGTTACATTAAACGTAGCTAAGGCTGCTGGTGCTAAATACGTTGAAGCTGTTGCTGGTACCGATTACGAAATCGTTAAGGGTAGCCTTACAACAAGTGAAATAACAATTAAGCTCAACGCAGAAGTTATCGTTTGCGGTAACTACAACAACGTTATCACCGCTCCTGGCGCAGCTAGCAACGCAGACGATTCTGCTAACGCTCCTGCAACTGGTGATATGACATTTGTTTACGCAGCATTTGTTATGGTTGCTTGCGCAGCATTTGCTTTTGGTGTAAAGAAAGTTTACTCAAAGTAATTTAAAAGTTTATTAAAGAAGGTGTTATAAAACACCTTCTTTTTTTATGCTAAAATTAAACCCGCTAAACCTTTTGGCTTAGCGGGTTTGTCATTTTATTTTACTGCGTCTGCAGCTATTTGAGTAAAGTTTCTAACCATCTTTTGATATGATGAAGCGGCGATTTTGCCTATTTGTTCACCATTTATGCTGAATTGATACTCAATTGCGCTTATCGCATAGAATTTAATTTCGCTCGATTTTTCGGAATTAAATTTAATTGTTAGTGTTGATTCTGCATCTATTGTTGGTTCTTCAACCGTAAAACCGGTGCATCTAGTATCAACAAAGCTTTCGTAGAAGTTTTGGAATATGCCAATTTCTATTGCTTGACCATTAACCTTAGAAAAGAAGGTTTTAACTCCTGTCGCGTCCTCAGTGTATGAAAGTTCAAACTTAACTTTTTCTTCGCCGTTAACAAGCTCGATGCTTGCAATGTCGCTCATAGAATTCATGAAAGGCTGTTTGTAATAGAAATCTTCAGGTTTAAGTGATAAGAAAGCAAATGAATCAGCAGTTACTTTTCTAATCATTGTAGCGCCATCATAGATTACTGCGCAGAATTCTTCGTCAACGATCGAAAATTTGAATGATTTGCTTTCGCCGTTAATTGTCATTGTAACAATTGCATCAGGCTCGTCAAGACCGAATTTTTTGAGTGTCTCAGCGTTTGTGTCTATTGCAAAGTTACCGGCAACATTAATTGTCTTAGAGAACAGAGTAAGCAATGATGAAACGTTCTCTTTTTGCGCTGACATATTCTTTGGAGTAGTAACAAGATAAGGTACAATTTCTGCGCTGTCGGTTTTTTCATTGTTGTTTACAAAAGTAATAGTTTCTGGGAACAACGTACCGGAAAGAGTAAGTGTATCAAAATATCCGTAAGAACCATCTGCTAATTTGTTTGCCGACGTATCGGTTTCGAACATTGTTGCAGGAATAGATGTTTTATCGGTAAGATCGATTGGCTCAAATATAAAGCTTGAAAGTTCGTTTGTAGGAACAACGTAGATCTTATCTTCGCCATCTTTTGCGAAATAATATCCCAAACCGTCTGGTGATTTATCGGCTACCACAAATCCAAAGTCACCATTTTTAGGGTCAGTAACCTTTACTGTGATAAGAGGCTTGTTAAAACCACACTCCTCTTTATTCTTTTTAGTAACCTCAAGCTTAGCAGAAATGCTAGCAGCGTTAGTTATAATCTCTTCTACGGCGGTAGAACTTAACTTAGAAATATCGATATCATCGACTGACCAATATTTTTTGGTTTGAGTTTTTCCATCGTCGTTTGTAGATGTGATTTGTTTAGTAGTAAATTTATACGTGCCTGTGTCGTTTTTAATTTCGACAGCGGTAAACGTGCTTGCGTCTTTGTCGATAAGAGGAATATCTTCAAAAACGGCTTCGCTAACCACGTTGCCATCGTCTATAACCTCTACGTTATCTTCAATAATAACTGTACCAACAATAATAGCGGCTACCGCAACGCAAGCAACAATAATGGTAATAATCTTACTTAAGTTTTTGCTTTTTGCCTTTTTGCTGTCCTTGTGTTCGGTTGGAGCAGAGAATACGGTGCTTTCGCTATCGTCAACGTTTTTTTCATTTTCCTCGCTGATGTTTTCATCAGCGAGGTCGGTATCTAAAATTTTATCTTGATTATTTTCGAAAAGATCACTCATCGCGCGTTTCTTCTCCTTACAAATATTACGACACCTAGCGCAATAACAAGTATTGGAAGTATAATTACAAATATCCAATTCAATGTATCGCCAGTAGCCTCGTCGGCAATAAAGCTTTCGTTCTTGATGAACTTAGAGGTAAAGGTTATCGATGTGTTTGTTACGTGCGCTGCGCGGTCTGAAACGGCCATAACGATGTTTTGGTTACAAAGTGCGGCGTAGGATGCCCATGTTGACTGAATATACTCAACGCTAGCAAATGCCATAACGTAGCTAGTTACGGTCTTGCCGTCGGCGTCACGACCTGTTTCTACAGATTGTATAACGGTGTCAAATTGTTGCTTTTTGGCGTCTTCGGCAGGTTTCCACTCTTTATTTAATCCAACAGGAGCAATAACTGCGGTTGTTGAAGTTCTCATCAAAGCGGTAGCTACACGAGCGGTAGTAACAGGGTTGCAAACCTTCATAGGCACGTTGTAGTCGGTAATAGCGCCTTGACCGATGTTTTCGGTAATTTTATCATTTTCTAGAGCAACAGGGAAAGTACCAAGTGTGGTCTTGATTTCTGCAAATGCGTTCGATTCGTTGGTTTCAAAGATGATACCTTCTTCTGCAGAAATACCCCATTGTTTCAAGAAACCGTAAAGGTTTGGTAGATATGGACTAGCGGCATCTGCAAAGAAGATAAGACCTTTACCAAGTTTACCGTTGTTGTCTAAGAATTCAGAAATAACGGTAAGTTCTTCTGGTAGGAAGTCGATTGTTGGAGCAGAGATGATAATTGCATCACAATCGTCAGGGATTTTTGCTAGAGTAGGCGATTTGATTTCTGCAATTTCGTAGTTGTTTGCTGTAAGAATATCTACGTACGCCGAAGTGTATGGTTTTGTGCTATGGCCTGAGATAATAACAACCTTCTTGCTCTCGGTACTGGTAACGTACGCGATAGCGCTTGTAAGTGAACTTTCAAGTTTGTTTGCGTTTATTGTATAAGAGGTACCATAGTAAGAAGTAGTGCCTTCTGACAATGCGTAAACGTCTTCGAAGGTTAAAATCTTTACTCGTTCGTTGCCGTTAATGGTAGCGTCAACAACTATATCGCCATACAAGAACTCATAGTCTGGGAAATCTTGTGTTAGCTTATTAAATGCAGGTTCTTGTGGATCAAGATAGGTTACGTTAACTTTTTCGTTATATTCGCCATATTTGTCGATGAGGTTTAAGGTTTGTTCAAAATAGCCCATCAAATCGTCGTATTCAGCCTGGCTAGCAACCGAGATGCCGAAGAGGTTTGAAGCATAGTAGTAAAGATAATTTGTGTAAGTATCTCTGTCCTTGCTACCTACGATTGTAATGTTAACTTCATTGTCGAGCTTCTCGATAAACTCGATGTTTTCTTCGGTCATAGAGTACTGTGCGTTTTCGGTCATATCGATTTCAAGGTGATAACGTTCAGAAAGAACGCTCATTAACACGTTGAATGCGATAAGAACAGCAAGTACGATAGAGGTGATAATAAGTGAATAACCACCGCGCTTTAGCAAAGCTTGGTTTCTAATCTTACCACTTCTGAAGAATTTTGTAATATTTTTAAAGAAACATGCAACAGATGATATAAGCTTTGACGCTTCCTTTTCTTCTGTTTCGATAATTTCCTCAGCGGAGGTTTCAATTATTATTTCTTTTTCTTTTTTGTTTTTCATAATTTTTTACCTCCTTATGACCATCTTCTCTTCTCGAGTGAACGTTCGGTCAAGAATATAAACGCGATTATTATGCTTACAAAGTAAACTATATCTTTAATTGCGAGTGTCTGTTGACCAAAGCTTGCGAGAACGCTTCTAAAGTCCATACCGTTTAGGAAGTCTACGATTATTTGTAAGAATCCTGACCAAATTTTTTCAAGGACAGGAGTGCTTTCGCTTGTAGTTGGAACAGTGATGAATGAAGCGAATGAACTCGAGAACATTATGAATAGATTTGAAATTAAAGTAAAGATAATTGCGGTAATTGGGCTTTCGGTAAGTGATGAAATAAACATACCTACTGCAATTAGCGCAGCGCCAAAAAGAATAGTACCTATAAGCGCGTACAAGAAGTAAGAAATAGGAACTTTAATGTCACCTTGTGAAGAAACTATCATTTGGAAAATAATTGTAGGAATAAATGCCATTGCATACAAAGCGAAAGCTGCAAAGAATTTACCCAAAACTATTTTTATTAGCTTAACAGGAGCGGTAAATAATACCTGGTCGGTCTTGGTACGACGTTCTTCACTGAATAGACGCATTGTCATAACAGGAATAACAAAGAACAAAAGACCAATGTCTGATAAGAAGAATATAACCTTTCCTACGTAAGGAACACCACTTGAATAGTAGTCAACAAAGGCAAGGCTTAAAAAGAAATAGAATACTGCAAGAATTACAAAGCCTAGTGGGTTTGTAAAGTATGATTTAAACTCTCTTTTAAATATAGCGCGCATTATTCTTCATCCTCCTTTGTATCGATTTCATCAACTATTTCAATAACAAAACTAGAACTGTCTTCATTAGCTGCTGGTTTAGCTGCAGAATCTTCGTCAAGACCAAGCATCTTACGCGCAGCGTCGTTGCTGGTAGCTTGTGTAAGTTTTAAGAAGATTTGTTCAAGGGTGAGACGACTGCTTGTAAGAGATAGTAGTGTCTTTTTGCGTTCTGCAATTCGGCTATAAACGCCTGCACGAACGTCAGCGCCTTCTTCTGGTATAATTTCAAAGTCGTAAGAACCTTGTTCTTTTTTGCCAAGGCAAACAACGTTTTGAACACCCTTAACCGACTTAAGAGCTGCAAGCATATCGCGTTCGTCACAAATTACACGCGCAACGATAGAGTGGTCAGTAGAAAGCTTTTTAGAAAGATTTTCTTGTAGGTCGTCGGCGATGATTTCACCATAGTTGATAATGATGATACGGTCACAAACTGCCTGAATTTCAGAAAGAATGTGTGACGACAATATAATTGTGTGGTTTTTACCAAGACGGCTAATAAGATTACGAATTTCGATAATCTGTTGTGGGTCAAGACCAACGGTAGGTTCGTCAAGGATTAGCACGTCAGGGTTGCCGATAAGCGCTTGAGCAAAACCAACACGTTGACGATAACCTTTTGAAAGGTTTTTGATAAGACGATTTTGAACGTGGTCAATTCTCACTAGTCGCATAATTTCGTCTATGTGTGGTTTCTTTGGGAACTTAACCTTTTTAAGGTCATACACAAAGTTAAGATATTCGCGCACCTTCATGTCGGTATAAAGAGGTGGCAATTCTGGCAAGTAGCCAATACGGCGTTTTGCCTGTTCAGGGTTTTCAGCAACATCAAAGCCGTCAACAGTAACTTTACCTTGTGTTAGTGAAAGATAGCCTGTAAGTATGTTCATAATGGTAGATTTACCAGCACCGTTTGGTCCAAGGAAGCCTACGATTTCGCCCTTTTGAATTGAAAAGTTAACGTTTTCAACCGCGAGGTATGTACCATACCTTTTACTAAGGCCTGTAACTTCAATCATTTTTACTTCTCCTTTATATTAAGCTTTTGCAAAAAATGTTTACAGTTTATCTTACCAAACAAATTCACGGAATTTGTAAATAAAATGTAAAAATAATTATATATAATTATATAACTATAATGCAACTAGTGTATTATACAATAAAACTGTATAATATTCAAGAAAAAAATTATACAGTTTGATAAGTTTGTTGTGTGAATTTTTGGCAATACTATATCGGGTGATTTTTTTGAAGAAAATAATTAAACGAATACTTATAAGTTTTATGTGCGGCGCGCTATTTTTTGGCGTGGTGTACGGCTATCTTTATTACAACCTAAACAAGAAAATTTTAAACGCAGATGAAAAGAATTTTGAAACAGAATATCGCTATCTTCCCGATAGCGAAGGCATCGGATTTTTGCTGCCTGATAGTAGCGCGATTTTGGTGTATCTAAATTTTAAAGAAAACTGCATAAACGTAGTAAATATCGAGGTTTACGATAAAAATAACGATGTGTATCACGGTTATACAATGGACTATACGGTAGAGGTAGACGAGCAACTTATTGGTGGCATAGTTGACCGCGTCGGAGGGGTTAACGTAAGCGTCGGCGGAGAGACCTATCGCTACACAGGATCGCAGGTCGAAGAGCTTATAAAAACCGTACCAAACGGCAGCGTTAAATCACAAATAATATCAGAAATATTTAAACAAATTTCAAAAAATGGATTCACACGAGAAAATTTTGTTTATATACTTCAAAATGCAAAAACAAATTTGTCTATACTTGACTGTATAAATTGGCTGGGATTTATCGACCAAATTCGCAAAAATATTGTTTTTGTTGAGTAAAAAAGAGTATCAAATAGGGCGCATTGGTTGACATTTTAAAATCAGTAATATATAATATTTATGATTATATACTTTCATCTTGGAGGGACCAGTGTGAACAGAGTAGATGAATTTTTTGGGGCTAACGTTTTTGGCGACGCCGTAATGCGAGAACGCTTGCCAGAAAACGCATATAACGAGCTTAAAACCGCTATATCACTAGGTAAAAGTATCGACCGCAAAATAGCTGATATTGTGGCAAATGCGATGAAAGAGTGGGCGATTGAAAAAGGCGCCACTCACTATACTCATTGGTTCCAACCAATGACCGGTATCACCGCCGAAAAACACGATAGTTTTATCTCTCCTGACGGAGAAGGTAACATAATAATGGAATTTTCAGGCAAGGAGCTTATAAAGGGTGAATCTGACGCGTCGTCATTCCCATCGGGTGGTTTGCGCGCAACCTTTGAAGCGCGTGGTTACACCGCTTGGGACCCAAGTTCTTATGCCTTTGTAAAGGATAATACCCTCTGTATCCCTACTGCATACTGCTCATATAACGGCGAGGCTCTCGACCAAAAGACACCACTTCTTCGTTCGATGGAGGCCATCAGTAAACAGGCTTTGCGCATTGCAAAATTGTTTGGTCTTGAAAACGTAAAGAGCATTAACACCACCGTAGGCCCAGAGCAAGAATATTTCTTAATCGATAGCGAAATGGCAAAACGCCGTCCTGACCTTATGTTCTGTGGTAGAACACTTTTGGGCGCAACCCCACCAAAGGGACAGGAAATGTACGACCATTACTTTGGCGTAATTAAACCACGAGTTAAGGCATTTATGCGCGAACTTGACGACGAACTTTGGAAATTGGGCGTTTTGGCTAAAACCGAGCACAACGAAGCAGCTCCTGCTCAGCACGAACTAGCTCCAATATTTACCACCACTAACATTGCGGCTGACCATAATCAGCTCACAATGGAAATGATGAAGAAAATTGCCGAAAAGCATGGTCTTATCTGCCTATTGCACGAAAAACCATTTAAGGACGTAAGCGGTAGTGGTAAGCACAACAACTGGTCGCTTTCTACCGATACGGGTATAAACTTCCTTAAAGCAGGCAAGAATCCGAGTGACAACTTATTGTTCTTGTTAACTCTAGCGGCAGTAATTCGCGCGGTTGACGAGCATCAAGATTTGATGCGCATATCGGTTGCAACTGCGGGTAACGACCATCGTCTAGGCGGCGCCGAAGCTCCACCAGCTATTATTTCTATGTACCTAGGCGACGACCTAAACGAAATTTTAGAATCAATTGAGCGTGGCGAGCACCACATCGATTCCGATAAGATAAAGATGACTGTTGGTACCGACGTAATTCCTTACATAAGAAAAGACAACACCGACCGTAATCGTACGTCTCCGTTTGCATTTACCGGTAATAAGTTTGAGTTTCGTATGCTAGGCTCTGCTTCATCAATTTCTGAAACAAACGTTGTACTCAACACCATCGTTGCCGACGTTTTCAGCGATTTTGCGGACAAGCTAGAAGGTTCTTCTAACTTTGAAAACGACGTTTTAGAGCTTATTCGCGCTACTATCAAGGATCATAAGCGCATCATCTTTAATGGTGATGGTTACTCAAAAGCTTGGGAAGAAGAGGCGGCAAAACGCGGATTACTTAATCTTCGTTCTACCGTTGACGCGCTTCCATATTGGCGCACAAAAGAAAATATCGAACTCTTTGAACGTCACGGTGTATATAACTGCGCCGAGATTAATTGCCGCGCAGATATAAGCCTTGAAAATTATAGTAAGACAATCCATATCGAGGCTTTGACCTTGCTCGAAATGGTAAAACGCGACGTTATTCCTGCAATTAGCGCTTATGAAGGCGAACTTTGCAACACTGTGGTTAAAAAACATAGTGTAAGTGATAAGATAAACTGCGATGCTGAAATCGAGGTTATCGAAAAACTTGCTACCTTTAACGAGCATCTTAACCGTCTTGTAAAAGAACTTGAAAGCGCGGTTGACAAGTCACAGGCTACTACCGATTTGCTCGCTTGCGCACAGCTTTATTGCAACAAGGTATTGTTTATAATGGATAATATCCGTCATATTACCGATGAAGCCGAAACGGTTGTTTCGCGCGAATATTGGCCATATCCAACATACGGCGATATTTTATTTAAGATATAAACGCAACTGCGTTGCGTAATGAAATAAATCCTATATAGGATTTATGAAGTATTCTTTCGAATATGAAGTAGCTGTAGCTATGAAGTACGCTTTGCGTATTAAGTGGGATTTATTTTACTTCATATTTTGCTTCAAGGCAAAATACTTCATAATCCATACAGATTACTTCATATTGCGCAGCAATATTTCATTGATAAAAGGTGTATTGAATGAAGGAAAATAAACTTATTGACTTATCAATGGATTTTTCTGTTAAGATAATGGAGCTTTGTGAAGAAATAAATGGTCATTATTCACTTAAAAATCAACTCGAGCGTTCGGGAACTTCTATTGGTGCTAATATTCACGAAGCTAATTATGCATATAGTAGAGCAGAGTTTGTTTCAAAAATGCAGATTGCCCTAAAAGAATGCTACGAAACAGAGTATTGGTTAACTTTATTTTCAAGAGCAAATGTTATAGAAGAAGATAAAATAAAAACATTGTATAACCAATGCGGAACTATTCGTCGAATTTTGGTGGCGTCTATTAACACAGCAAAAAAATAATTTTATGAAACGGACTTAAAAAATTTTTAAGTCCGTTTTATGTTTTTTGCAACCTTTTAAGTGTTTGGAAAGTATTACTAGCAAGGAGGGAGAAAAATGGAATACAAAATCTCGGCAGCCGAAGCCTTTAAAAAGCACTCCGATATGGTGTACCGCCTTGCCGTTGCAAGGGTAAAAAATAAATATGACGCGGACGACGTATTGCAGGAGGTATTTTTGCGCTTTATAAAGGTAAAAGACAAAGTAGAAAACGAAGAGCACCTAAAGGCGCTACTTATTCGTATTACAATTAACTGTTCTAAAAGTTTGATGACAAGCAGTTGGTTTAAACGAACCGAGCCTTTAAGTGAGAGTTTTAGTGTATCGGACGAGTATTCTGATACGCTTGATTCGGTGATGCGTTTACCACAAAAATATCGTACGGTAATTCACTTGCATTACTATATGGGTTATAGCGTAGACGAGATTGCCTCTATTTTAAAAACCAAACCCTCCACGGTGAAATCTCAACTTCACCGCGCAAGACAAAAGCTTAAACTAGACCTTGAAGGAGTTGAAATTAATGTTTGATAAAAAGTATAAAAACGCTATGGACAGCGTAAATATCGACGCGACAAAACGTGACGAAATTTTAGATAAAATTATGCAAAAAGAAGAAAACAACAAGCGCAAAAATCCCGCACTTCCTTGGCGAATCGCCTTTGCTTGTACGGCGTGTATAGCTCTTGTTTTGGGTGTTTTATTTACGCCTACTAAAAATACTGTTAAGAAAAAGGTTACAACAAAAAAACCTTCTGTTACAATCGCGAGTTATGGCGACGTTTTAAAGGTGTCAAAGTCTTATGACGAGATTTACGAGCTTATAAAACCCGATAATAATTACGCGGTTTATGATGGTACTGCCGCCGATGATATGGAAATTGTAGAGGAAGGAATGGTTGAAACAGAAACTTCTGCAAAACCGGGTGCTATTAATGGTAGTAATAATGGTAGCACTTCATCAAAAGGCGAAACTCTTACTGATACAAACTCGAGTGCCGAAAAAGAGGATTTTTCTACCACAACCGAGCAGGTAGAGGGTGTAACTGAGGCCGATATCGTAAAAACCGACGGCGAGTATATCTATTATATAAATGATACGACTTTAAGCATAGTAAAGGCCGACGGCAAAAACTCTACCCTTATTAGCCAAACCGAACTATCTAACTCTATAAGCAAAGACCTCTATGGCGAAATGTTTTTAAAAGATGATAGAATTATAATCCTAAAAACCGAATATTATGCTAGCGCTTCCAATTTAAAAGATGATATGGTTTCAAGCTCGCCATACGTAATGTATGACTATAATGGTTATGATAGTTATAAGCAAAAAGTGCTAATAGAAATTTACGATATTTCTAACAAATCAAATCCAAAAAAAGTGGCTTCGAGCTGTCAAGACGGAACGTATCACACCTCACGTATGATAGGGGATTATATCTATATTATTTCTAATTGCTATATCAACGTTTACAATATAGACAAAGACGACCCTGCTACGTTTGTTCCTTCAACCGAAACAAATGGTGTGAGCAAATTGGTGCCTGCAGATAGCATTTATCGTTATGAAGGCGAGAGCTATTCTAGTTGTTATACCGTTATTAGCGCTTTTAACTACAAAGATGGCACTTTGAGTGACACGTCAAGCATTTTGGGCGGTACTGATAATATTTATTGCAGTCAAAATAATATAATTTTGGCAGACGTAAGATATAACGATCTCTACGATGAAAACGAGCAGAAAAAAGTGAATTACGTTGTTGAGTCAACCGTTATATCAAAGCTTGCGATAAGCGGTGGCAATATAGAATATAAGACTTCCGGCAAAATCGACGGCACACTCAATAATCAGTTCTTTATCGATGAATATAACGGTTACTTCCGTTTTGTTACAACCGTAACAAAGGGTAGCGAAAAACGCTATAAGTTTGAAAATAGTGTTGAAGAGGTTGTATCTTATACACAAGTAACGTCGGCGGCATTAACGGTGCTTGATAGCGAACTTAAAAAGGTTGGCGAAATAACCGATTTGGCTGCGGGCGAAAGGGTTTACTCGGTAAGATTTATGGGCGATACCGCTTATTTTGTAACCTTCCGTCAAACCGATCCGTTGTTTAGCGCAGACCTTAGCGATCCTACAAATCCAAAGATTTTGGGCGAACTTAAAATACCAGGTTTTTCAGAGTATATGTACCCTTATGGCGATGGACTACTACTTGGCTTTGGTATGGATGCCGACGAAATTACGGGCAGAACAAGTGATTTAAAACTATCTATGTTTAATATACAAGACCCCGCAAACGTTACCGAGCAGGACAAAACTATTGTTAATGGTTGTCAGTATTCTCCTGCGCTTTCAAACCACAAGGCAATGCTTGTAAATCCTAGTAAGAATCTAATTGGTTTTGCCGCTACCGAAGATTGGCGTAACGAAAAATATATGATTTACGAATACACGGGCGACAGCTTTGCACTTCGTGCGGTATTAGATATAAATAATCAATATAACTACTACGCAATGACCGATATTAGAGGTTTGTTTGTTGGTAATTATTTTTACGTGGTTTCGGACCAAAGTTTGCAAGTGTTTGATATAAACACCTTTGAGCCATTGGCAAAAGTCAATTTCTAATATACCCCAAAGGAGTGGCGCTTTTAAAAAGGGCGCTGCTCTTTTTTTGTTGATATTTCCCGTAAAATATGATATATTGATATTAGAAATAACAAATAGGAGAGTTATATGATAAAAATAATTGTTGACTCATCGGCAGACTGCAATGTACAAGATGGTATTGTGGATGCTATTGTGCCAATATCGATTAATATTGACGGCGCTGAATATAAGTCGGGCGTTAACCTTACCAGCGATAAGTTCTATGAACTTTTACAAAACGCAAAAGAATTTCCTCGCACAGCGCAACCTTCACCACAAAGCTTTGTTGATATTTTTGAACAAGCTCAAGAAAATGGCGACCAGATAATTTATTTGTGCCTTTCTTCCCATTTTAGCGGCACTTATCAGGGCGCTTTAATTGCTAAAGATATGGTGGATTACGATGATATTCACGTGGTTGATTCTATTGGCGTAACCCACATGATAACCATTCTTGCAAAATATGCTCGCAAGCTTATAAACGAAGGTTTAACCGCTGGTGAAATTGTCGATAAATGCGAAGAACTAAAGACAAAAATTAAGATTTATGCTGGCGTTGATACGCTTGAGTACCTTTATAAAGGCGGTCGTCTTAGCCGCGCAAGTGCTGCGGTTGGCGGTATTGCAGGCATTAAGCCTATCATTGCGGTACAAGAGGGTAAGGTAGAGGTTGTTGCCAAGTCTATTGGTAATCTTCGCGCTATGAACACTTTGCTTGAAAAGTTAAAATCGCACACATTAAATCCTGATTTTCCACTATATTCTATGTACACTAGTGGCACAGAAAACTGCGAAACTCTAGAGCAAAAGTTAGCGGACAACGGCTACACCGTTGAAGGTCGCTTACAAATTGGCTCTACCATCGGCGCTCACGTAGGCCCCGGTGTTTACGCGGTGTTATTTGTAGAACAGTAATTAAAAAATCCCAGAGGTTTAACTCTGGGATTTTTTTATATCTTCACTAGGGCTGATTCCTATAACTTTTTTATACGCTCTAAAAAATGACGAATAATCGTTAAAACCACTCTTTTGGTAGGCGTCGGTTACGTTTCC
>JAFYLD010000045.1 GCA_017537245.1 Clostridia bacterium
GAACGCATTTACGAAGATAATGTGCTCGGTAAGATTTCAGATGACCGTTTTTATCGTATGTCTGCCAACTATGAAAAAGAGCAAAAAGAATTGCTCGCCGCAGTTGAACACGACGAGCAGAAAGTCAGAGAAGCCGAACAAGAGAAAATAAATTTGAATGTTTTTCTTACGGCGATACGTGAGTGTACTGACTTAAAAGAATTAACACCCACGATTGTAAACACATTGATTAAGCGGATAGATGTTCATAACAGTACGAAAGATGAACACGGCCACAAGCACGTTCCAATCGATATTTATTTCACTGCGGTCGGAATTATCAATATCCCCACCGAAGAAGAACTAATTTTGGCGATGGAAGAAATGCGTGATAAACCGCTGAAATCCGCTTGAATAAAGGAAAAAGGCATAGCCCGTGTGGGCTATGCCATATCCTGCGAAAGAACTGTCCTTTAGAGTACGACTCTAATTATCCGTCGTTTTTTTGCGTTTGATTAAAAATACAATACTGTAAATCAAGAGCGATATAAAACAAATTGGAAAAAGTATATCGCCTGTTAGCGTGTAGAGTGTTGTTTCGTCGCTAAAATAAACCGTTTCGTTTATTACGCCGCTTTCGTTTACGTCAAGTGACGCTACTATATTGCCACGCGTATCGATTACTGCCGATATGCCTGAATTTGCGCTTCGCACAAGATATCTTCCGTTTTCGACACTACGAAAAACACCGTGAGCCAGGTGCTGACTCATAGCGGGCGAGTCTTTAAGCCAAGAGTCGTTTGTAACCTCCACGAGAGCCTCGGCGCCGTCGAGCACACTTTGTCTTGAAAGTTCGGGGTTGATGCTTTCAAAACAAATAATACTGCCGATTTTACCACCGTTTATTTCCATAATGGCGGTGTCGTTGCCCGGCACGTAATCGGTTTCTATTTCAAATGAAAGCTCGGTAAGAACGGGGAAAATAGATGATAGCAGTTCTTGGTATGGCATATATTCGCCAAACGGTACTAACTGCCTTTTTGCGTAGTTTGTTATAACGCCTTCGTGATTTACAAGTACCGCGTTGTTGGTATAGTCGCCGTCGTTTTGTAGTAATACGCCCGCAATTAGCGGAGTCTTAAGTTCGGAGGATAGTTTTTTATATTGTTTTAGAGAGTTCTCGTTTTTATAGACCTTTGGTACTGCGCTTTCGGGCCATATAATAACGTCGGTATCATCGGTAATATTTTCTTTTGTAAGGTTTGAATAAACTTCAAGACAGGTTTTGTCGCCACCGCTTGCCCATTTTTCGCTTTGTGATACGCTGCCTTGTACCGATAAAACGTTTAATTCGCCATTGGTTGACGTAACGTTTATTCTGATAATACCAAACGCTAAATTAGCAAAAAAGATTGATGCCGCAATAATCGCTGCGATTTTGCGTTTTTGTGGGGGATAAATAATGCAAAGTGTAACGAGAGCGTTGATAAGTAAAACAAGCATATCTACTCCGTCAATACCAAAAATGCTAGCGCCCTGAATTAAGGCGGTAGCATTGTATTGACCAAGCGATATTCTAGTCCACGGGAAAGAAAGTTCGCTCATTGCGGTGATTTTTTGCGCTGCGATAATTCCTATTATGCATACAAATGCTAAGAATAAAGGTTTTTCATTTACCTTTCGAGCTAGTTTGCAGAGCAAAAATGGTATGCACCAAAGAATTCCGTGAACGGCGCTTATTCCAAACCAAGCAAGCGCTACAACCGCTAGCGAGCCGCCACGCGAAAGACCTGCAAAATCAAGCGGATAAAACCATAAAAACCAATAATAGATACAAGCGTGGTAAATAAAACCAAATAAAAATCCTTTGCCAATACAACTGCGCCATTTTTCAAGACGGTGATTAAACACGAAATAAAACAGCGGTATAAATGAAACCCACGAAAGCAAAAACAAACTTTCAAAAGTAAGCGGTAACGCTGACAAAGCGGCGCTGATTACAATAAGAAACCATGGCTTTTTTATAAAATTTTTAATTTCCATTTTACCGCCTCCTTTTAGCTTTTTTATTATTTTATCACAAAGCAAGAATATTTGCTACAAAAATATTAAACTTTGTAGAGTTATCAGGTCGTTTCAATTGACTTTTAAAAAAATATATATTATATTTAACTTAAAGCTCGAGGGGGTATATTTATGAAGATTTATGAAAATATGACAGCAAATTTCCCAAGAAATGATACGGACAAATTTTTTGATATAAATCGCGTTGCTAAATATGAAGGTTGGCTTGATCGCAGTCTTAACCTTATTACCGATATGCAGTTGCGCGATGCTAAAATGTGGCGACTTTTTGTAGAGCAATTCCGCAGCACACCAGACGATCACGATGCCGGTTGGCGCGGTGAGTTTTGGGGCAAGATGATGCGTGGCGCTTGTTTTGTTTATAGCTATTCAAAGGATCAAGAACTTTTTGATATTTTAAAAACCACGGTTAACGATCTGGTGGATAGTCAAGACGAGCTTGGTCGTATTAGTACCTACAGCGTAGAAAAAGAATATGACGGTTGGGACCTATGGAGCCGTAAATACGTGCTTTTGGGCATGGAGTATTTTATAGAGATTTGCGACGACGATGAATTCAACAAAAAGGTAATCGACTGTATGAAAAAACAGGTTGATTACCTAATGAAACGCATCGGTTGGCAGAGTGAAGGCAAGCTTCTTATTACCCGCCTTACACGTCACTGGCGCGGTCTTAACTCCTCATCTATTTTGGAGCCTATCGTTCGCCTTTATTCACTTACAAACGAGCAAAGATATCTTGATTTTGCAGAGTATATCGTAGCTTGCGGCGGTATGGACGTTGAAAACGTGTTTGAGCTTGCGTACCGCAACCAATTGCACCCTTATCAGTACCCTGTAACCAAAGCATACGAAATGACCTCTTGCTTTGTTGGTTTGCTCGAATACTATCGTATAACAAAAAACGAAAGACACCTTAAAGCGATTATCAACTTTGCTAATCGTGTTTTGGAAGACGATTTTACGGTTATTGGCTCGGCAGGTTGCACGCACGAACTGTTTGACCACTCTACCGTTCGTCAGGCAAATCCTGACCGTGGCGACCCACGCGCGCAAGAAACCTGCGTAACGGTTACTCTTATGCAGTTTTTCTATCAACTTAACCTTATAACAGGTGATTCAAAGTATATGGACGCTTTTGAGCGTTCGCTTTATAACGGTTATTTGGGCGCGGTAAATACCGATAATGCTATCGATACAACCGCGGCAAAACTATATCCCGAACTTACAATGGTACCAATGCCATTTGATAGTTATAGTCCACTAACTGCGGGTATTCGTGGTAATGGCACAGGCGGTCTTAAACCTTTTGAAGATGGTAGATACTACGGCTGTTGTATTTGTATTGGTTCTGCCGGTATTGGCGTTGCTATGAAGTCGGCAGTATTTACAAGCAAGTCGGGCGTGGTTGTAAACCTTTATGAGCAGGGTGTTGTTAATCAACCACTTACAAGCGGCGAAATTGTAACTCTTAATTTCGATACCAAATACCCGGTTGAAAACAACGTAAAAATTACTGTTAATACCGAAGTTGCTGATGATTTTGAGATTCTTTTGCGTAATCCTGAGTGGAGCGAAAATACAGCTTGCTTTGTAAACGGCAAGCAAATAAACGTTGCTCGCGGTTATATTTCTATCTATCGTAAGTGGACAAAGGGCGACGTTATAGAAATAAACTTTGATATGCGTGCGCGTGCTATATACCCAATTCCTTATGGTAGCCAAATTCTTATGAACAAGGTTATTTGGGGCGCTAACTGTATGTGTCCTACCTTTGACGAGGAGCATCCGTCAACCCGAAATCATATCGCGGTGCAGTACGGACCACTTATGATGGCTGGGGAAAATCGCCTGGGTTATAGCGTTGATGACGCGGTAAGCGTGGCGGTAAACGAGGACGGATACGTAGACGTAGTAATTCCAAGTGACAAAACTGCACCTTATGCGTGCGAACTTGAAATGCAAATTCCAACTACCGACGGCGGCTACTTTACCGTTACCGACTATGCGTCAACCGGTAAACTTTGGACCGAAGAAAGCAAAATGGCAGTTTGGATGAACACAAAATAGAGGTTTTAAAAATGGAAGTAAGATGGGAACATTTAACACCACCCGATTTTGAAAAATTGGCAAAAGACGAAAAACTTTGCATTTTGCCGATAGGCTGCCTTGAGCGTCACGGCGACCATCTGCCTTTTGGCACAGATGGTCTTGTGTGTCACGATATTTGTGTTCGTGCTGCGCAAAAAGAAAACTGTGTGGTGTTTCCGACCTATTGGTTTGGTCAGGTGCATGAAGCGGCATGCTTTAGCGGCGCTATAAACTTTAAAACCGACTTGCTTTGTCAAATGCTAGAGCAATTACTTGATGAGATTGCCAAAAACGGATTTAAAAAAATTCTTATTGTTAGTGGTCACGGCGGCAATACCAACTTTTTGCAATATTTTGCAATGTCACAGCTTGACCGTGAGGTAGATTATACCTTGTATAGTTGCTTTGCGTATGGCGAAGGTCGTTTTGCAAATCTAGATATTTGGGACACCGAGCGTGGCGGTCACGCCGACGAACGTGAAACAAGTTTGGTAATGGCGGTAACTCGTGATAGCGTAAAGCTTGAGTATCAAAAATTTCCCGAGCGAATAATGCCAAAATGTGAGCTTGCCGATTTAGGTAGTCGCGTTTATACAGGACTTTGGTGGTATGATAAGTGGCCCAATAACGTTACCGGTGAGCCAAGTGCCGCAACCAAAGAAAAGGGTGACGTAGCCATTGCCGCGGCGGTAGATGACCTTGCTGAAATAATTGCAAAGGTAAAAAAAGACGTTGTAGTTCCCAGGTTGCAACAAGAATTTTACGACAAAATTAAAGAAAAGGCAAATAGGTAAAATGATATACACTTTAACCTTTAATCCTGCGGTGGATTATTATATAACGCTTGACGATTTGCGCCTTGGTGAAGTAAATAGAACAACAAGTGAGCAAATCCGTTTTGGAGGCAAGGGAATAAACGTATCACTCCTATTAAACGAGTTTGGTATAAAGTCAACCTGTTTAGGTTTTGTAGGTGGTTTTACGGGTGTTGCGATAGAAGATTTTTTGACCAACAAGGGTATAGACTGCGACTTTGTAAAGGTTGCTGGCAATACGCGTATAAACGTAAAGCTAAACGACACCGACATAAATGCCGCAGGGCCACAAATTTCAAGCGAAAATCTTGCCGAGCTTTTTAAAAAGTTAGACGCTTTAAAAAGCGGAGATTTTTTAGTTCTTTCGGGATCTGTGCCAAAAAGTTTGCCGCAAAACGTTTACGAAACAATACTTGCCACTTTAGGCGATAAGGCTATAAATTTTGTGGTAGATGCCGAGAAAGATTTGTTGCTTGGCACGCTAAAATACAAACCATTTTTAATAAAACCTAATCATCACGAGTTGGGTGATATTTTTGGCGTAGAAATAAGTGATTTTGACAGCGCTTTATTATACGCTAAAAAATTGCAAGAACTCGGCGCGCAAAACGTGATGGTAACGTGTGGCGAAAAAGGAGCCGTTTTGCTTGATGCAAATGGTAACGCCCACACTCAAACAGCGCCAAAGGGCGACGTAGTGAGTGCAGTTGGCTCTGGCGATAGCGCAGTAGCGGCATTTTTGGCCGAATATTTAAGCGGCAATGATTATAAGACTTGTCTTAAAACGGCGGTTGCCGCAGGGAGTGCTACGGCATTTACAAGCGGTCTTGCAACAAAAGAACAAATTGAAACAATAAAAAAGAGCGAGGATTAAATCCTCGCTCTAATTGTTTTATAAAGTTGGTATTTAGCAACCGGTGGCGCTATCTGTAAAAGAGGGAATGATTGTTTTTGAATTTATTATTATTTTCAATTAATTCTTTTAAAGTTGCGGACGAAAAATCGTTTATATCCACACCTACGATATAACCCTTATCTTTCCCTGTTACTTTTTTATTCCAGTTCGCTATTATTTGATTATTCATATCTTCTACGTTAGAAAACGGTCTATCGCATAATTTTAAAATATTTTTATGTCTGAAATGCGCGTCGGCTATATAGTAGTTTGTTTTTTTAAGTCAACTAATTTTCGTGTCCTCTTTGTGAAATATATTCCTTTTGACAAAGTAATTGCAGTCTGCTTATACACGAAGCTGCACTCCAAAGGTGTTGGGCATTATTGAAGGAAAATATAACTGATTTGGGTAAAGTGTACTTTTTTAATTTAAAGAGAATTTCACTTTTTTTGTTTTCGGAACTCCATAGTCCTTTTTTCACTGTTTTTATTGCTAATTCCTTTGGGACGTTGTTCGCGGTTAGTGTGAAATATAGCTTATCTTTAGTTACGATGATGCTATCGTCGACTAACTCTTCTAAGGAAACATTCTTTGAAAAAGAGCCGACATGATAAGCATAATATTTTATCAGTTGTTCAAAATCACAAGCAGGTGTTTTCTGGTTAGGATAAATCTTCTGTAATACGGCGGTGCATATTTTCACGTCAAAGTTATTTGTATTGATGTCAGCATTATTTACCTCATCACACAAACAAGAGTCAGTCATCATGATTCGATAATACAACGTATCATTCGTATGAGCAAATCCAAATTTTTCGTCTAATCTTTTTTGAATTAAAGGACGAATTTCAGAAGAAATACTTATCTCAAAAGATGGGGTGTAAAACTCCTTATATTCTTCCCAAATCAATTCAGGTGCTATAAACTGCAATTCGTTTATAGTGAAATATGATATGCCCAATAGTTTGGAAATTAAAGACCCTGCAATCTCACCCTTCAACATTATGGGATGTCCCTTTTCTTTGGATAGAGAGCAAATTTCTTTAAGCATAAGGAAGTGAAATGCAGTTTTGGTTTTTCTCATTTGCGCTAATTCATATTCCAATCGAGGGTTTTCTTTATGTTGCAACATCTTTCGACAATGGCTAGAAACTTCTTCCTCGGCCTTTGTTAGTTCTTGTGGCAACGGTAAAGAAAAAAACAACTCACCTATGGCACCCTCACCTACAGTAATTCTCATAATAACCTCCTAAATTCTATATAATGAATTATCATGTAATCATTATACAAATCTTCGTGCACCAAATTTGGTACATAAAGAAAAATCCCCGTGGATTGCTCCACGGGGATTCATTATTGAGTTAAATTTTAGTCCTTGATAGCAGCTTGTCCTGCTATCAGCAAAAGATGAAATTATGATTTGCGACAGAAAGGAATTTATTTGTTTGAGATATATTCTTTCAATATATCCATTTGATTTGAAAGAGCAGTAATATCCGAGTCGTTTTCAAGATCGAATCCGCAATCCTTAAAAAACGATACGGAAGTCTCCAAACCCGCGAGATTATCTCTTAGGTTTTTAATATGTTGTAAAACATCACAAACTTTTTTAATTCGCCAAACTAAAAATTCAAGTTGCAGCGCACTATCAACAGTAGAATTATTTTCAATTACGTTACGGACGCCTTCCCTTATAAGTATATATTGATTTTGATTCACATTGTTCCAGGCCGTAATATCTGTAATTTCTTTGTTTCTGCACCAAAGTAATGTGTTGTCATCTAACGGAATATGACATTCTTTAAAATCTAATGCGATAGGATTATCCAATTTGTCGTTTATGCAATATATATATTTAAAACTCATATTGATAAATTTCTGCCATACACCATATCTCATTCCGAAATCGGTATTTGAGCACATATTATCATGCCAAGTATCAAAACCATCAACACTCCAAGCAGAATTAGTAATGGCTGTAAATAAGCACTCCTTAATTTCTTCAGCATTTGCAAGAATAGTAGAATCACTTGGTGAGTTTTTCTTTCTAACATAAATTATAGCATCAGGCCAAGCCTTGCTTAAACAATATTTGATTAAGTCTGCATCGCTATAAGATTTTTCACCTAATTTCTTTTTCCATTCCTTGCTAAATGTTAATTCAATAAATTGATTTTTAAGCGTTTGTTCTTGCTGCTGGCTCATACTTAACCTCCTGGGTAATTTATTGGATGTATTATAACACATATTTGTAAAAAATACAAGTAACGACAAAAATCCCCGTAGATTACTCCGCGGGGATTCGATTTACTTTATAAAGTCGGCAATTATTTGTTTTCTTTAATTGCTGACTGTGGTGCAGTAAACGCAGCGATATATAAATTTTATGAGTTTTGTAAGTTTTTGTAAAACGCAACGGCTAACTCGTCGCAGCGTTCGTTTTCGGGGTGGCCGGCGTGACCTTTAACCCAGTTTATGGTTACGTCATGTATTTTTAAAAGTTCTAAAATTCTTTCCCACAAATCAGGGTTAAGGGCGGGCTTTTTGTCAGCTTTGCGCCAACCGTTTTTTTGCCAAGACTCTGCCCAACCTTTGGTAATGCCGTCTGACAGATATTTTGAATCGGTGGTAAGGGTAACGCGGCAAGGCTCTTTTAAACATTCAAGAGCTTTTATTGCGGCAGTTAGCTCCATGCGATTGTTGGTTGTGTCTATTTCACCGCCAGAAATTTCTTTTTCTTGGGTTTTGTATCGTAGCACTGCGCCCCAACCACCAGGACCAGGGTTGCCTGAACATGCGCCGTCGGTAAATATTTCTACAAATTTCATTTTGACACCTTAATACTTTCTAAAACTACCTACTACCTTACCAAGCACCATAGGTTTTTCGGGGTAGATGGGTGAAAAATCAGGATTTTCGGGCATAAAGATTACTTGATTACCCTTAATAAGCAAGCGCTTTACCGTTGCCTCGTCGCCGTCCATACCAATGATGATATCACCGCTACGGCAGGGAGCGTTTTTGTCGGCAATTACGATATCGTCAGGCAATATGCCTGCGTCACGCATACTGTAGCCTACAACCTTTAAGGCAAAAAGACCATCTGCATCTTTGGTAGGGTAAGGAATATAGTCCTCAATTTGCTCAACTGCCAAAATAGGTTGACCCGCGGTAACGCGACCAACAAGCGGCACCATAGATGCTTCAAAATCATTTTCTAGTCTAATAGCTCTAGAATATTTTGCATCGCGCAAGATATAACCCTGCTCTTCTAACACGCCCAATATTGCGTGTACGGTAGAAGTAGATTTAATACCGGTTGCGTTGCAAATCTCACGCACGGTAGGGGGTATGCCGTTTTGCATTTTTTTGACAAGAAAATTATATACTTTTTCTTGATTTGCGCTAAGCGGTGCTTTACTCATAAAAAATACCTCATCGAACATTTATTCGATTTATTATAGCACAATAGAATCTACCTTTCAAGTGGTATTTTTAGGTTTAGAAAATAATTCTTTTATTCCCAGCAAAACAAGAAAAGCGCCGAACAATTTTGCGGTAAAATTGCCGCCTATAATATCGGTGAGCAAAAAGCCACCAACCGCGCCTAAAATACCACCTATTGCAAGTGGGATTGTGACGCGCCATTTAATTTGTTTTTTAAACGCGTAAATTATAACGGCAAGAAAGGCAATTGGTATAAAAAACAGTAAATTTATGCCCTGCGCTTGTAGTTGCTCAACGTTTTTAAAAACGGTGAGATAAATTATAAGCACCGCGCCGCCGCCCATACCCATACCGCCGATTATTCCGGATAACAGCCCTGCTAAAAGGGCCGCTATATTCATCGTGCTAGCAGGCGAGTGCCTGCGTAAATCATAAATAGCGCAAAAATTTTGCTCAACAATTTATTCGAAAATTTTGGTAGTAAAAAGGTCGCAATACACGAGCCCAAAAGCCCCGTTGGTATAAAGGCAAAACTGTCGCCAAGCGTTACCGTTCCTTTTACTAGGTATAAAATTGCGCTAATAATGGTAATTGGCAGTATTACTGCTACCGCGTTTGCGTGAGCGGCCTTTTGCTCAAGTCCGATTTTTTTAAGAATAGGAACGGCAAGCATACCGCCGCCCGCGCCAAAAACTCCGTTTATGATTCCTACGCCTACACCCAAAGCGGTAGGTTTTAAATATTTTTTTATTATTTTCAAAAAAACACCCCAAGTTATTTTGACCTGTTGCGAGTAAAAAATGCTATTGTAATATATAAAATTAAATGCTATAATTATTGTGTATGTAAATTATTGAGGTGTTTTTATGTCATATTTTATTTTTGCAACGTTATTGCTAGCGGCAGCTAGCGGTATATTTTCGCTTTATCAACACGCGAAAAAACTACAACAAAACTCTTATTCGTTATTAGGATATTTTAAGTGGTTAAAAGATTCTTACACCGCAGAGTTTGCGTTGAGCGCTTTGTTATATTGCGCTATAACGCTAGCTATTAAAAATGAAAAAGAAATATTAGCGCTTATATTGGCGTCGGTGTTATTCTTGTTGCGCTTGATTATTAGCGTTAAAGTGACCAAAAACGCAAAAAAGAAATTAGCGTTTACCGTTTTTGTAAAGATGCTTTATATTATCGCTATATTGATGCTTGGCGCGTTGGTTATTGTAGCAAAACTTTCGACCGATGAAATGATATCTAACGTTTTTTGCATCGTCGGATTGCTCTTGTCAACCATAATTCCGGTATTAACTTTTGTGGCGTGGTTGATTACTTACCCTATATCAAAACTTATGCCCGCTAAACCAAAAAAGGAGACCAAAACCGATGACGAAGTTGCTGATTAAACTTTTTGTCAAAAATTATAGCGATACAAAATCGATAGATGCGCGTAATCGTTACGGCAATTTAGGTAGCATAGTCGGTATTCTCGTTAACCTTTTGCTTAGCATTGTAAAAATCGTTATCGGCATCTGGGGTGGCGTTTTATCGATAACCGCCGACGGTTTAAACAACTTTGCCGATGCGGGTTCTTCTGTTGTAACGCTTATCGGTTTTAAAATGGCTAACAAGCCTGCCGACCGCGACCATCCTTTTGGTCACGGCAGAATGGAATACATAGCGGCATTTATCGTATCGTTTTTAATAATGCTTGTAGGTTTTGAGCTGCTTAAAGATTCGACTAGCGCTTTAATCGCAGGCGAAAAAATGCCAAAGTTTGAAATCGCGTTTTTAACAGTTCTTTCAATATCGATAGTGGTAAAATGTTGGCTCTATTTCTTTAATAGAAAAATCGGAAAAACTATTGAATCTAGCGCTTTAATCGCTACGGCAAAAGACAGTCTAAACGACTGCGTTGCAACGGGCGCGATTTTGGTGGCTACTATAGTTAGCGCGGTAGCTCCGGTTAAGTTTAATCTTGATGCTGCTATGGCTATATGCGTTGCGCTATTTATACTTTGGACAGGATTTAATTCTGCGCGAGAAACACTCAACGAGATTTTGGGTGGTCCACCAGATCCAAAACTTGTAGAAGATATAAACGATATTATCGTAAGCTTTGACGAGTTTTACGGCATTCATGATCTTATTGTTCACAACTACGGCCCCGGTCGTCAGTTTGCGTCGGTGCACGTAGAGGTGCCGCACGATGCCGATATAGTCGCGTGTCACGAAAAAATTGACCTTTGTGAAAAATTGGTTGCCGAAAAGTTAGGCGTTAACCTAGTAATACACATGGACCCGATAGATACCAACGACGAAACAATAGCAAAAGCTCGCGAAGATATGATAAGCGTTATAAAAGAAATTGACGCGCGCCTAACACTACACGATTTTCGTATGACACCTGCGTCTGACACACGAACAAACTTGATTTTTGACGTGGTTATTCCTACGGAGCTCAAATTAAGTGAAAAACAGCTTAACGAAACAATTTGTCAAAAAGCAAAAGAAAAAGACAAAACCTACGTTTGTGTAATAACTTATGATCGTGATTTTGTCGGTTATTAAAACAATGCGAATTTTTCACAATTAGCGACATTATATTTTGTTATAAAGCATTATTGATATTCTTTCTTAAATCTTGTATAATGGTAATAAAGAATAAAGGAAAGGGTGTTTATAATGATTTTTAAATTTTGCATACAGAAAGATTCTGCGCAAAGTGTTTTGGAATTAAATAAAACATATTCACCTGACAAATCTTGCCTCAAAATTTGCGCAGACTAAAACTTTTAATTAAAAAGGTTTTGGTTTGCGCTTTTTAATTTGTAAATTAGGAACAATTACGCATGAATTTGGGCATTGTATGGGGCTTGCACACAACGAATAGAAGTCGTATTATGTGTACAGTTGGCGATGGTAGGTATGTTAATACACCGACTTATGCGGATCTTGAGACAATTAATCATATATATGGCTAGGAGGAACACTATGAAACGATATTTGTGTATAATACTCGTATTGCTTTTGTTATTAAGTTTTGTGGGTTGTGGTACTGAAGAAAGTAAGACGTCACAAAAATTTGTTGATAAAACAGTAACTGTTGAATCGTTTGATCCAAAAGATTTTTCAAATAGTATAACAGTAAGCTCGGTTGCAGATTTTGAAAAAATTTACAAAACAAAGGAAGAATTATATGACACTTCCCAAAATGTTGTTTATGGAACGGTGAAAGAACTGTCGTATTTTGATGAAAGCGGCGCGGCACACATATTATATACGTTTGCGGTTGAAGAAGTGTATAAAGGCTCGCTCGCTGAAAACGATTTGATTTCGGTATTGACTGCAGGTGGTTATGTAAGACTTTCAAAACGCATTGAAATTTACGGAAAAGGGAAGTTTGAAAATTATACCGAAAAACAAATAAACAATACAGTTATTAAGTCAGATAATATGGGAATGCCAACACCTGAGGTTGGTGATAAATATCTTTTATTCCTTTCGGCACCTATTGATAACGAACCTCCGTTCCCAAACGGTGTTTACTGCGCGATGGGCGATTTTATGGGTAGTTATGTGCAACGAGGCGATGAATTTGTAAGATATAAACCCGCAAGTGAACCCGATTTTTATGAGGGCGGGGAAGAAAAAATATCTAAAATATCGGTTGAAAAATATTTAAAAAGCCAAAAAGAAAAATTAGACAAAGTGAAATAGTTTTAAAATTTAGCAAACAGCACTTAATTCTTGCATTAGGTGCTGTTTTGTTATATAATAATTTAAATAAATACATCATAAAGGAAAAGATTATATGAATTTTAAACCTATTGATAATCAAGGTCGCGTTGAAGGTTACTGCCTAGTAAAGATTGTTGAGTTAAAGACGTCTTCAAAGGGTGACTCTTATCTTGATTTTACCTTGGGCGATAGCACCGGTGAAATTAATGGTAAACTTTGGCGCTACACCGCCAGCGAGCATGGCGAATATAAAGCGAACGATATTGTGAAAATTCGCGGTACCATTTCACAGTACAACGGTCAAGACCAGCTAAGAATTGAAAGAATAAGACCTACAATAGAGTCTGACAACGTGCATCTCGATGATTTTGTTCGCTCTAGCGGATATGACTCTGCTCAAATGTATGATGAGCTTATGAATATAGCAAATTCTTTTGCAGACAATAATTTAAAGTTGCTGGTTACAACTATGCTTGCCGACAACCGCGAGAATCTACTCTTTTGGCCTGCGGCATTTAAGCTTCATCACGCGCTTCGCGGAGGGCTACTTATGCACACGTTGTCAATAGTTCGTCTTTGCGAGGGTGTGTGTGGCGTGTATCCGTTTATCGACCGCGAACTTTTACTTGCGGGCGCAATATTACACGATATTTCAAAGATTGATGAGTTTGACGTAAACGATGCAGGCGTTGCCGATGGTTACACAATAGAGGGTAACTTGCTCGGTCACATTTCAATGGGCGCTACCAAGATTGATAAATACGCTGAAAAACTTGGTGTTGACCGCAGAGTGTCTGTGTTACTACAACACATGATACTCTCGCACCACGGCGAGCCCGAGTTTGGCGCGGCGGTAAGACCAATGTTTATCGAGGCCGAAGTTCTTTCTGAACTTGACCTTATGGACGCTCGCATTTACGAAATGCGCGAGGCGGTACAGGCTACCAATCCAAACGATTTTTCGGCTCGCGTTTGGGCGCTTGATAATCGCAAACTCTTTAACCACACAAGAAGCGATTTGGAACAAAATCCCAAATTGTTTTAAATAAAATTTTCAACTTGAAAGGAAGTAAAATAATATGAAAATTACAAAAGATATGATAGTAGGCGAAGTTCTTGACATCGATACAGGCGCTGCAAAGTTCTTTTTTGAAATTGGTATGCACTGCCTAGGTTGCCCTGCTTCTCGCGGTGAAACAATTGAGCAAGCGTGCTCAGTTCACGGCGCAGACGTAGACGCATTGCTCGAAAAACTCAACGCGTTTTTTGCTAATAAATAATGTTAGAGTTAAGTAAAAGACTATCGCTTATCGCAAGTCACGTAAACGAGGGCAGTAAAGTTTGTGACGTGGGTACTGACCACGGCTATCTGCCCGCGTTTTTGTATCTGTCGGGCAAGTGTAAATCGGTATGCGCTACCGATATAAACGAAAAACCACTAGCGAGCGCCAAGAGTAATATCGAGCGCCTGGGTGCAGACGGCGTAAGGCTTGTTTTGTGCGACGGGTTAGCTGGTGTCACACGCGACGATGCTGACACTGTAATAATTGCCGGTATGGGCGGCGAGGTTATAAGCGGCATAATCTCTCGCGCGGAATTTTTGCGCGATAATACGGTAAGTCTTGTTTTGCAACCTACCACCGCAGCAAAAGAGCTGCGTCAATTTTTAGCGCAAAACGGATTCAGGGTAGAGCGTGAAACCGCAATTGCCGAAAACGGCAAGATTTATTCAGTTATGGCGGTGCGATTTAGCGGCGCGCCTTATGATATTAGTGACGTACAGTCATTGATCGGTATTTTGACACCGACTGATGACGATGCGATAGCCTACATACAAAAACAATATCGCATAGCGCAAAAATGCGCCGACCAATTAAAGTGTGCGGCAAACAAACAAGACGAATATAATTACTATTTGAGTTTAAGTGAAAAATTAAAAAATATTTTAGGAGGGTAAAATGGCTTTTGACGGCGGATTTTTACATAACGTGACTCGCGAGCTACAAACCGCGATAGACTCTCACGTAGATAAAATCTATCAGCCGGCACGTGACGTGCTGGTGCTAACGTTGCGCAAAAAAGGTTTTGTAAAAAAACTTGTTTTAAGCGCGGCTTCCGGTACTGCGCGCGTGCATTTTACCGAACAAAAATATGAAAACCCCGAAACTCCACCAATGTTTTGTATGCTTGCACGCAAGATTTATTCTTCGGCAAGACTGGTGGCAGTAGAGCAAAAGGGACTAGAGCGTGTAATAGAGTTCACTTTTGACACTACTAACGAGATGGGAGACCGCATTAGTCCTAAAATAGTTTGCGAGCTTATAACGGGTAGCGCAAATATAATTTTGGTTGCTGACGATGGCAAGATTTATGACGCTGTTCATCGCAGCGATATAGATTCTGACCGACTAATCGTATCGGGCGCTAGCTATAACTATCCCGACTCACAAAACAAGACGAATATACTTGACTGTGATTTAAAAACTTTGGCAGAAGAAATATCAAATGCTCAAAGCGCCGATTTATCGCAAAGTTTTCTACAAACGCTAGAGGGCGTGTCACCGCTCGTTTGTCGCGAACTTGCAAATAACGGTGACGTAGAAACGGCTTTGCAAAGTTTAAAGAACAGTATTTTATCGGGCGAGTATATTATGCTTATAAAACCTGATAACACTCCTGCCGATTTTTGCTATATGCCCATTTCACAGTACGGAAATCTTTATACCACAAAGCAGTTTGCAACTCCGTCGGAGCTTTTGGACGCGTTTTATTACGAGCGAGAAAACGCCGCTCGAATTAATAAAGCGGCGGCAGATATAACCAAACTTTTATCAAATCTTACCTCTCGCGCTCGTCGCCGTATGGCGATTCGTCAAAAAGAACTTGCCGAAAATAGCGACCGCGAGGATTTGCGTATAAACGGAGAGCTCATAAAGGCTAATCTTTACGCTATCGAGCAGGGTAGTGCCGTTGCGCGTGTTCAAAATTATTATGACGAAAATCTATCTATGATAGAAATACCGCTCGACGTGGCGCTTACTCCACAGCAAAATGCTGCCAAATATTTTAAAGATTACAAAAAAAGTTGTGCCGCGGTGCAGTCGCTCGGCGCACTTATCGAAAACGACCAAAAAGAAATAGAATATCTCGAGTCTGTTAGCGAGAGCCTAACGCGATGCAAAACACTTTCAGACGTAGTAGAAATCAGAGAAGAACTATCTCTTGGCGGTTATATAAGACAAAATGCTAAAAAATCTCCTCGCAAAAAAGTAGGGCCTCAATTTACCGAGTACACTTCGCGCGAGGGTTATAAAATAATAGTTGGCAAAAATAATCTTCAAAACGATTATATTACCTGCACGCTAGCGAGCAAGGGCGATATGTGGTTCCACACCAAAAACATTCACGGCTCGCACGTTGTTGTATTTTGTGGTGGCGCAGAACTTAGCGAAGAAACAATTCTCTTTGCGGCGCGTCTTGCTGCCCAAAATTCAAAAGCGTCAACCTCGTCTAACGTTCCGGTTGACTACACACCAATAAAATACGTTAAAAAACCAAGCGGCGCAAAAGCCGGTATGGTAATATACACCACCAACAAAACAGTGTTTGTAACACCGGAGGACGATCTATGAAAATAGGAATATCAAGTTCTTGCCTTTATCCTATGTACACCGAAGAGTCTTTCCGCCTTATCGCGTCGCGTGGTGTAGAGCTTAGCGAAATATTTTTTAACGCAAATTGCGAGTTAGAACCTCCGTTCATTAAAGAGTTAAGCGAGATAAAATCAGAATACGGAATTTCGCTTTCTAGCGTTCATCCAACAATGTCGCTAGCCGAGTCGTTTATGCTTTTTTCAAATTATGACCGCCGTTTTAGTGAAGGGCTTGACAATTTTAAGCGTTATGGTGAAATTGCGGCCGAACTCGGCGCAAAATACGTTATCATGCACGGCGGCAAATATAACGGCACTATGGACAACCACGGTTATTTTGACCGATTTGCTCGCGTGGCTGAGGTAGTGCGCCAAAACGGAGCAACACTTTTACAAGAAAACGTTGTAAACTTTAGAGCGGGCAGCCTAGAGTCGCTAGAAGACATGTCAAACTATCTGGGCGACGACGTAAACTTTTGCCTAGACGTTAAGCAAAGTTTGCGCGGTGGCTATTCTCCTTATGACGTTTTGCATCTTTTGAAAGAAAAAATTAAACACTTGCACCTTAGCGATAGCAACGAGCAGTTTGACTGTATGTTACCGCTTGACGGCAATTTTGATTTTAAAAAGTTTTTAAACGAAGCGGTAGAATGTGGCTATACCGGTGACGCAGTAATCGAGGTTTATCGCGCGGCCTTTGAC
>JAFYLD010000046.1 GCA_017537245.1 Clostridia bacterium
CCGGCTACCGCCCTAGCTTCGCAGAAAACGAGTCTACGAGACTACAAGACTACGAGTGGCTACCGCCTTGGGCTCAGTTATTGCTTCGCAGACTACGAGTGGCTACCGCCTTGGGCTCAGCTATTGCTTCGCAGACTACGAGTCTACAAGACTACAAGACTACGAGTGGCTGACGCCTTGGGCTTCGCTATCGCTTCGCAGACTACGAGACAACGAGTCTACGAGACTACGAGTGGCTACCGCCCTACTAGTTGTCTCGTTGACTAGTTGTCTAGTTGTCTGGCGTAGCCAAGGTCTTGTTGTCTTGGCGTAGCAAAGCGAAGCCAAAATCCGTTGTCTGTTGTCTGTAGTCCGTTGTCCTCACCCGCCACAAAACCAAAAAGTTATCAACAAAAACAAGATAATGGCTCTTTTAGGCCGTTTTGGGCCGTTTTATTTTATAGCATTCGCACCGGTATACATACTGTATATACGACTATAACTAGTATAATAACTTTTTCCTATTTATCTGATTATTTGACAGTAGCAAAAAATAGCACTTAATGCCGCTTTTTACTAAGTTATTAACAGCCAAAACGGTACAAGGATTTGGCAATTCTGTTTTTTGGTTGTATCTTTGCAAACGAAAACCGAGGGGCTAGTATAAACCGAGAGTCAGTTGTACATCGGGGTTCTTCGATAAACATAAAACAACCAAAAGAATGCTTAAGATAAGAGCAGAACAAAGACCAATCACAAAGATTGGCACAAGTGAAAAAGAGCTTAGATATGCTCTTCAGTTATTATCCTCCGGACAAATAAGCGAGAAAGAGGTGGTAAAATTTTGCAGCAAACATACCAATATCCCACAGGCTACTGTGAGAGCAGTATTGGACAGTTGTTGCCAAACCATAGAGTATCACCTTGCTTTGGGCTACAGTGTTAAACTTGGAGATGTTGGAACATTCTATCCTACCATTTCCTACAAATCGGTGCATAGCAATACCGATGCGGGTTTGGCACAGCTGGAAAATGTAAATATACGTTTCCGCCCAAACAGCTCGCTTATAGAGGTTGTAAACAAAGCCGAAAAAGAACTTACAGGTGTGTACAAAATTGTAGATTACGAAAAAGGATTCTACGAGGAAGTAGGCACCCGAAAGTTGGACGGTAACGACAACGGCACACCTCCGGGCGAATCCGGCGGAAATAACAACGGTGGCAGCGGCGATTTGGTAGGATAAAAAAAGCTGCCGAACCACAGGTTTTTATAACCATTTTTGAGGTATCGATGATGTGTAGTCGATGCCTTTTTTTGTATATATAGGAACGGAAAATAGCGCGACACTTATTTTGAGGCAAAAAAATGAGTTAACTCAAAAACTTTTTCGACTTAACTCATTTTTCTTTTTGAGTTAACTCGGCAAACTACGGCGAGTTAACTCGGAGAAAATTTTGAGTTAACTCAAATTTCCCCTAGAGTTAGCTCTGCTACAATAGCAGACTTAACCCTGCCGAATAGAACGGTCTATTCCGGCAGGTGCCCATCATATTTTGCACCTAAAACCGCCACAGTTTTATCCCAAAACTATGGCAGTTTTTGAGGAGCAAACCGCATAGGTTTACGCATAAGAACTCTATATGTTTTTTCCATCAAATACATTAGACTACTCCATTGCAAAAATAATGGTAGTACAAATTTGCGGCTAATTATATGTTTGGATAGTTCAGAATAAAAGTGTAATTTTGCAAATGGAATTATGAGCTGAATATTTATTATGTTTCAGATTATCAATAAAAGATGGATTGCTTATAATTACCATTTTTATTAGAATAAATAAACTATAATATGTCAAAAGCACAACCTTTCATCAAATGGGTTGGCGGCAAAGGTCAACTTATAGAACAACTCGAAGCATTGCTTCCAGCTGACTTTTCGGAAAGGGAAAATGTTAGATATATAGAGCCTTTTGTAGGTGGAGGAGCTATGCTCTTTTATATGTTGCAAACGTATCCTAACATAAAGTCGGCAGTTATAAACGACATCAACCCTGAGCTTACGCTATGCTACC
>JAFYLD010000047.1 GCA_017537245.1 Clostridia bacterium
AGCTGAGTTTGAGAAGTTTATGAAGGAACATTCCGATGAGAATAAAGACTAAAAAATATGGGCAGTGCCGATGTCGCTGTCGGCACTGCCTGAAAATTTTCGTCACGAAAACTGTTTGTAAAGTGTTTGAGAAATAAACAGTAACAGTATTGACTATATACTGTATTTGTGCTATAATAAACATAGCTCGTATGGAGGTGAGTTAAATGAATATTGTAGGGCAACGACTAAAAGAACTTCGGGTAAACGCACGTTACTCTCAAAAGCAAATTGCAGAAAAGTGCGAGACTACCCAAGTAACCATTGGTCGCTACGAAACCGGTGTTGCCGAGCCGCCGCTGCAGAAAATCTTGTGGTATGCAGAGTTCTTCGATGTGTCCCTTGACTACATCTTCGGAAGAACGGATAATCCGCAAGGTATGCAGAAATACCCGGCAATTAAATCCGCACTTGCAAAAGATGGCGGTCTGGAAGCACTTATGGCAATGTGCTTTACCCCCGGCACCTCATTCAATGACAAACTGAAGGAGACCATCGCTCAGGTTCTTCAGGAGGTGAAGAACGAATGATTGGTGTTATCTACGCAAGATACTCCTCGGACAGTCAACGTGAGGAAAGCATCGAGGGTCAGCTTCGAGAATGCTATGCTTTTGCCGAAAAACAAGGAATTTCTATTTTCGATACCTATATCGATAGGGCATTGTCCGCAAAGACAGACAATAGACCGGCGTTCCAACAGATGATCAAGGACAGCGAAAAGCAGAAATTCAATGTGGTGATCGTTTGGAAGCTTGACCGATTTGCCCGTAACCGTTACGATTCGGCAACCTATAAATCAAAGCTGAAAAAGAATGCGGTTAAGGTAATATCAGCCACGGAAACGATCTCCCAAAACGCTGAAGGCATATTGCTTGAATCAATGTTGGAAGGTATGGCAGAATACTACTCCGCAGAGCTTGCCGAGAAGGTTGGCAGAGGTATGACTGAGAACGCACTAAAATGTAAGTTCAACGGTGGTACAGTCCCTATCGGTTATGTTATTAACAAGGATCAAATGTTTGAGGTGGATCCTGTCAAGGCACCCCATGTGGTACAAGCCTTTGAAGCTTACGCCAACGGAAAGACGATCAAAAAAATTGTTGATATACTCAATGCTAAAGGGCTGACCACTTCTCACGGAACGAAAATTACCATCAACATCGTCACGGATATGTTGAAGAACCGACGGTACATAGGTGAGTATAAGTTCCGGGATATTATTCAAAAAGATGGTATACCGAGGATCGTACCCCAAGCATTATTTGACAAGGTGCAAATTGAGCGTGCAAAGAACAAGAGAGCCACAGCAAGGCACAAAGCCGAGGATGACTACTTACTGACCACCAAGTTGTTCTGTGGTAAATGCGGGCGTTATATGACCGGTGAAAGCGGCACAGGCAGAAGCGGAACGGTGCATCGATACTACAAATGCAACGGCGCCAAGTACAAGCACACCTGTGATAAAAAGACAGTCAAAAAAGACTGGATTGAAAACATTGTTATTAAGCACACCCGTGAAATGATGGTGAGCGATAACGTGCTTGATGATATCGCCGGTATCGTATTCCGAAACTTTCAAAAAGAGAATCCTGTCATTCAGTTATTAAAGCAAAGGCTCAGTGAAACGGAAACAGCATTAAACAATCTGCTAAAAGCAATAGAAGAAGGCATTATTACTTCAACAACGAAACAGAGAATGCTCGAATTGGAGCATACAAGAGATGAGATAAATTTGAAGCTCATCAAGGAAGAAATGAAGAAGCCCACCATCACAAAAGAGGGCTTGAAACTATGGTTGAAGCAAATTCAGACCATGAGCTTAGAAACGAAGGAACACAAACAAAGACTGATTGACTGCTTTGTAAATGCCGTATATCTCTACGACGACAAGTTAGTCATAACATTTAATTATAAGGAAGCAAGCAAAACCGTCACTCTAAAAGAGGTAAACGGTTCGATTATAGAATGCTCAGGTGCACCAGTTACCGAATCGAACTTTTAGTTTGGTTCGGTAATTTTTTTGTTTTACAGGACTTGAACCTACGGTTCTATCACTCTTGCGGTTTCCAAAAGACACTCACGCTTGGAGCGCGGATTGTCTTTTGACCGCGGCGCTTCCTTATGCTCGCTGCATCGTCCACCGGACGCGCTCGCAACGTCACCTGTCACCCGCACCATATAAGAACGAAAGTTATAATACCAAAGGTATTGCAACTTTCGTTCTTTTTCTATATCTGAAAACCCTTGCGGTATAAGGGCTTGTGATGCTTTGGATGAAAAGATTAGTTCCATTGTACCAAAATCGAACATACACAAGTCGAAGTTAAGCGACTTGAACCTCCGAATCTTTGCACCAGTGTAAACCACGATGACACTTAACTTAAACGATAAGTGTCGTTGTTAATTGTTTAATTATAATCTATTGAATTGTATAATCGTTTATGGTATAATATGCTAGAATTACATATATTCTATGGAGGGATCGATAGATGGATGTTGATATGAATGAAAAAGAGATTCGAAATGCAATTGTTCATATGAGCAACTCAAAAGAATATTTGGCTCTGAAAAGATATTTTTCGGAGGAAAGCGTTTTGAAAACATTAGGAGTTTCACGTGACGAAAAGGTTCATAGCAACTTCTTGAAATGGCTCTTATCTCCCAATGCTAATCATGAACTTGATTTTGCTCCTATTCAAAAATTTCTTCGTATGTTATCTGCGGTTGCAAATGAAGAATATAATCACAAATGTTTTTTCCCGAAAGAATATCACGATAAGTTTCTGTTTGAGGATTATACACTATGCGATGATAGCAAAGTGATGGCGGAAGAACCTACAGGGTGCATAGCGGGGTTTGATAAAAAAGGACGAATCGACATCTTGATTCATTTGCATTTCAAAGATTCTGACAAAATTTTACCTATTATCATTGAGAATAAAGTTCTTTCTACTGAAAATAGAGAAGATAAGACTGGTACTAAAATGCAAACTCAAAAATATTATGATTGGGGCACTGTTAAATACAATAAACCGCAGTTTGAAAATCCTATATATGTTTTCTTGTGTCCTGATTTCGAGCGAGATATCAAATGCAGTTGCGATGCTTTCATTAAAGTCAGTTATCAAAATTTAATAAATTATGTAATAGAACCTTGTTCAATTGCAGCCTCTACTGCTCATGCCAAATTTTTAATTGAGGATTATTTGAGATGTCTTAGCAACTCGACCTTAGATCAAACCAATAGTGTAAAGGAAGGTAAAATCATGGGCTTCACAGATATAGAATTAGAGCTTTTAAGGAAATTTCACGAAAAAAACAAAGATTTGTTTAATGCAGTTTTAACTATGCTGGAACACGATGAAGAAAATGACGAGGTAAGAAAAAGCTACAGAGCAGCCCGTTCTGGTTCGAGTAGTCACGACCGCAGTACGTATGTGATGGATGGTCAGATTTATAAAAAAGGACCACTTATGGTTGCTATTGTAGAAAAATATTTAGAGCAAAATCCCGGCGTGGATGTTCACACATTGAAACGCGTATTTGATTTATCCTTGGTTTTCAATCATAAACCAATCATCTTACTTCCTAAAGAAACGCCCAATGCTTTAAAAGCTAAAGCGCCCGAGAAAGAACTCGCAGACAGAACCCAAATATACATCAATAACCAAGTTCAGATCGGTGATATGGAAAGCATTATTGATTTGTGTAAAAATCTTAAATATGATATTGAGAAGGTGTAATATAAGTTATGGATTGCAATAAAATGAAATATACGCTTGTCTTAACAAAAGAAGATGCTAATTTCGATGGTTGGCGAACAAATTTATCCGAGGTCGTAACTTTGGTCGATGTAATTTGGTCGGATGTATGTACTTTGGAAGAATCTCGTAAGCAGTTTGAAGATCTTGTTATGAAGCAATCTCACGAATTTCATCAATTAAAAACTATCTCCAAATGGCGCACTGTAAGATTATATGATGCCGATGGCAGACAGATTGCTCAAGAAAGCTGATTGGATTGTATCCCAAAAATGCGATTCAAAATCCAAAATGCACCAAAACTTTTGACTTTGCACCAAAATAGTCGAGTGGTGCAAAAAATGCACCAAGACACTTTTGTGTCAAAAATTGCGTTATAATTCAGTTACCGAATCGAACTTTTAGTTTGATTCGGTAATTTTTTTGTTTATACAGGACTTGAAACTGCGAGTCTGTGCTATCACTCTTGCATTTTTCATGCTCGGTTGAAAAGTACAACGTCGTATGCTATACTGTGATATGATAATATTTTTTATAGGGTATTACGTATAATCGTTTTTTATTCACATAGAAAACCTTAAGAAAGAGATGTGAAGATTATGGGAAAAGAAACGGAGATTTTTTTTACAGAGTTTGAGAACAATGCGTCGTTCAAACGACTGCTAGAAGACCTTAAAGCTATCGGCATTTGCTCTGGCGATACGGTTGTGGTACATTCTTCGTTGAAATCTATGGGTTTTGTAGAAGGCGGCGCACAATGTGTAATTGCTGCTTTGATGACCGCGCTAGGTAGTGAGGGAACGTTGGTGTTCCCGACGTTTACCTATGCAACGTCGTGTAACGATTCGTTCTTTTCTAACAAAGATACGCCGTCCTGCGTGGGACTAATTTCTGAAACATTTCGCACGATGGAAGGGGTATATCGCACAAATCATCCGACGCACTCGGTCGCACTGCTTGGTAAACGAACTTCGATGCTGGTTGAGAGCGAAGAACAGGATGATACGCCAATGGGTGTGCATTCACCGTATCAGAAGTTTGCAAAAATTGGCGCTAAAATCTTAATGATAGGTTGCTCTGTGGATCGCAATTCATTTATGCACGCTATGGAAGAAGTCGCAGGCGTGGAATATGCACTTCGTGGGCATCAGGAATATACGGTTGTGGACGCCGAAGGTCGCACTATGCTTCGCAAAGTACGCCGTCATAATTTTGTACGACAAGAAGGCGTGATTTATCAGCGCTACCATAGATCACTTAACGTGCTGACAGATGGCGAATATAAGCGAGCCCCAATTCACGGTGCGGATTCTGTGCTAATTCGTTGCGATGCACTAAAAGAAAAGGCACTTTTGAAAATGAAAGAAGATCCGCTTTATTTTGTGGATGATCCATGTGGACTATACGCTGACGGCTGTCGCACGAATCTTTGATTTAAAGTAATGTGCAATTATAATGCTTATCTTGTATTTTGGTTTCTATATGATATAATCAAAATACCACAAAATATAATACGATAGGATCTTCTTATGACAATAATAACTCCAAACTATTATAAAAAATTCAAATGCATCGCCGATAAATGCAAGCACAGTTGTTGTATAGGTTGGGAGATAGAAATTGATGATGTAACCGCGCAGAAATATAAAGCTGTTACGGGTGATTTTTCGTCGCGCTTAAACGATAATATAGATTTTGGCGAGTCGCCATTCTTTAAGCTCGACAAAAACGAGCGTTGCCCATTTTTGAATCAAAATGGTTTGTGCGATATCATTACGAATCTTGGGGAAGATATGCTATGTCAGATATGTACCGACCATCCGCGATTTAGAAATTATTACGGCGATTATGAAGAAATAGGTCTTGGTATGACCTGCGAGGCTGCGACCGAAATTATACTAACAAGCGCAGAAAAAACGACTTTTAATATACCGAGTGACGCGTTAGAAATGCCACTTATAAATTTTAGAGAAAAGCTTTTTAACGTTTTGCAAGATAGAACAATATCTGTTGATAATCGCGTAGATAAAATGCTCGCGCTAGTTGATGCAAAACTACCAAACAACGATTGGTATGGTATTTTTAGCGGTCTTGAGCGACTAGATAACGCGTGGGACGAGTATTTGGTGAGAATAAAAGACGGAATAGATACTACCGCTGATACCGCGTTAGACATTGCGTACGAGCAACTTTTGGTATATTTGATTTATCGCCATTTTCTAGACGTGCAATATGATGAAATGTTAAAAGAACGAGTTTTGTTTGCGGCGCTTATCTACAAAGTGGCAAAGAAGATGAACGTGTCGAACACTTTGCCAGAGCTTATTGAAATCGCGCGTCTTTATTCGAGTGAGATAGAATATTCAGATGAGAATATAAACGTTTTGCTATCTTATTTAGAGAATTGACGGTTGAAAGTGTTATATCGCTATGATATAATTGCATTGTAAAAAAGAGGTGTTTTTATGGCAGTTGTAAAATATATAAAACTCAGTGAAAAGGCTATTGTGCCGACTTATGGCACAGAGTATGCGGCGGGCGCAGATATATACGCGCTATCAGATGCGGACGTAACAATACAACCGGGCGAAACGGTAATGATTCATACCGGTATCGCAATGCAAATACCAGAGGGTACAGCGGCATTTATATTTGCTCGCAGCGGCACCGCTACCAAACGCGGACTAGCTCCTGCTAATAAGGTTGGTGTTATTGATAGTGATTATCGCGGCGAGGTTATGGTACCGATACATAATCACTCTAAAACCGAGCAACAAATTGCAGTGGGTGAGCGCATTGCTCAAATGGTGATAATGCCATATATAAAGGCCGAGTTTTTAGAAAGTGAAACACTTGATGAAACCGACCGTGACCAAAAAGGCTTTGGGTCAACGGGTATTAAGTAACAAAAAGCGGTATGGATTCCCATATCGCTTTTTATATTATAATATCAAAAATTATTTATTTTCGTGTTGACAAAGCATACGATTTAATAGTAAAATTTTTATGTATAAGCCTTTTTGAAAAAAGTAGATTTGCAAGCAAAAAATATTTAACAATATTGTAATCTTTTGTAACTGTTTTGTAACTTTACACAAACGTGTGTTTTATGATATATATAATTAGCGTTTATAATACATTTAAATGAAAAGGAGGGTGTGAATATGGTATTTTCCAGTTTGTTTTTCTTGTATTTGTTTCTACCGCTTAATTTAATAATCTACTATTTTGCCAAGAGTGTTAAGGCAAGAAATATTGTAATGCTTATATTCTCACTATTCTTTTATGCGTGGGGCGAACCGGTTTACGTATTGCTGCTATTGTTTATGGCGCTTTGCGACTGGTTGATATCGCTTTATATAGGCAAGCAAACGCCGCACTGTGGCAAGGCAAAACTTGGACTTGCGATGATGGCGGTTGTAAATATAGGCTTGCTCGGATTTTTTAAGTACGGTACTTTTGTGCTAGAGAATATAGGGCTTATCGCAGGACGCGATTTTGGAACGCTTGATATTATATTACCAATCGGTATATCGTTTTACACCTTCCAACTTGTTTCTTACGTGGTTGACGTTTATCGCGGCGACGTTCCTGCTCAAAAGAATTTTGCAACGTTGCTATTATACGTTAGCCTTTTCCACCAATGTATAGCAGGTCCAATCGTTAGATATAAGGATATTTGCGCAGAACTTTTTGATAGACGCGCTACTATGCAAGATATTGCCGATGGTATATGGCGATTCTGCTTTGGTCTTGCTAAAAAAGCTATTTTAGCAAATGCTATGGGTAGTGTAGCCGATAAAATGTTTAGCGGCGATTTAAACGAGAGTTCGGTTTTATCGTTGTGGATTGGCGTGCTGGCGTATAGCTTGCATATATATCTTGATTTTTCTGCCTATTCTGATATGGCGATTGGTATGGGTAGAATGATAGGTATTCACTATCGTGAAAACTTTGACTACCCGTACATATCACGCTCGGTTACCGAGTTTTGGCGCAGATGGCATATATCGCTTGGTAGTTTTTTCCGCGATTACGTTTACATACCGCTTGGTGGTAATCGTAAGGGTAAAATAAGAACCTATTTAAACCTGCTTATAGTATGGTTTTTAACAGGTCTTTGGCATGGCGCTAGTTGGAATTTTGTTTTATGGGGACTTTATTTCTTCCTGTTTTTGGTTGTCGAAAAAATGTTTTTGCACAAAATTCTTTCAAAAGTTCGAATAGCGTCTCATTTGTATTTAGTTATTATCGTATATTTTGGCTGGATATTATTTAGATTTGAAAATATGAATGATATCATTACGGTGCTTCGCGGTATGTTTGGCGCTAATGGTAACGCGTTATCTAACTCTAACGCAATTATGATTTTAAAATCTAATATATTTATATTGATTTTCTGCGCGGTAGTATCAACGCCTATTGTTAGCAAAATAGGTAGCCTTATAAGATATACGTACATGGATAAAAAATCTGTTACCACTCTTTATGCTATCGGCAGAATAGCAATACCACCGATATTATTATTGCTTTCTACTGCAGCGTTGGTAGGGGATAGTTATAATCCGTTTATTTATTTCCAATTCTAGTTATTTGAAATTTTCATGAAAGGAGGATTAGTCTATATGGATATTAAAAATGAAGCTTTTGCTAAAAGTATGGAAGAAAACAATATTGATGATAATATGAAGTTGCTTAGAAATTTGCGAACACAAAATATTATCAACATAAATATGGTTCGCGTTTTTATTTCGCTTTGGTTGGTCGTATCCATATTGGTTGCTATTCCTTATTTTCGTGAAAGTGGTTATTCCGAGGTTGAAAAACGAGAACTCGAAAAATTTCCTAAGTTTTCGTGGGATGCACTTGCATCGGGCGAGTATTTTGACGGTGTGAATTTGTGGTTTGCCGACACTTTCCCTATGCGTGATGATTTTGTATCGTTTAACGCAAATATCACAAATTATTTTGGTATAAACGATATTCAAGTGCATGGCGACGAACTCAAGAGTGACGATATACCGGATATCGAAGTATTGGATGAACCAATAAATCAAGAAGAGTATTTACCACCGGTAGTTGACCAAACCGAGCCGCCAAAACCAATTGTAGAAAATTTTGGCGCTATATTTGTTTTAGATGATACGGCTTATGAGCAGTATCACTTTAATGAAGTTGCGGCTAACACTTATTGCGCGGCGGTAGATAGAGCTGCAAGCATACTTGCAGGCAAGGCAAAGGTTTATAATATGGTAATACCTACTAGCATTGATATAACTATGCCGCAAGAAGAGAGAAAAAACGTTAATTCGACCGATCAAAAGAAGGCAATTGATTACATTTATGGACGAATGTCTGCTAACGTTAATAAGATAGACGTTTATTCTACTCTTATGGCACATAAGAACGAGTATATATATTTCCGCACCGACCATCACTGGACGTCGCTTGGCGCTTATTACGCGTATTCAGATTTGATGAGCGCGGTTGGTAAAACCGCGGCGCCGCTTAGCGCGTTTAACGAATATAAGTACGATGGATTTTTAGGCTCTTTCTTTACCACTACTCAAAGTCCGGGACTTAAAGAAAATGCCGACTACGTATTAGCGTATGAGCCAAAACAACTTCAAAAAATTCATTACTTTACAAAAGACGGCGAGTCAAATCTTAGCATAGTGTCTAATGGCGAAAAATTAAGCGCGGCTAATAAGTATTTGACCTTTATTTGCGGCGATAAGCCTTATGGTATTATGACCAATCCTGAAATTACCGACGGTTCTTCATGCCTTGTTATAAAAGAATCGTACGGCAACGCTATGGTTAGCTATTTAACCCAAAACTATCAAAACGTTTACGTAGTAGATTATCGATATATAAGTCAAGTATTTCCGGGTACGTTGCGTCAATTTGTTGACGAGCGCGGAATACAAGACGTGTTCTTTGTAAACAACATATCTGCAACCAGAAGTAAAGATCACGTGGACGCTATCAACGTTTTTGTAGGACAGTAAAGAGGTTTTATTATGAGCGAAATTATTACTACCAAAGAATTTAAAAACTATTGTCGCGCCGCTATACCAGAGGGTATAGTAATGCTTGAACACAATGGTGCACTACCATTAAAAGAGAACGAAAACGTTGCGATTTTTGGTCGCGGTCAATTTGAGTATTTAAAAAGTGGTAGTGGCTCGGGCGGTAGAGTAAATTGCCCTTACGTTACCAATATTTTTGACGAGATTAAAAGCCGCGTAACCTTAGACGAGGGTGTTACGCAGTTTTATCGAGATTTTATTGCCGATAACCCTTATGATGCGGGTAATGGTTGGAAACCTTGTTTTTGCCAAAACGAAGCGGTACCAAGCGAAGATTTGGTAGTTAGTGCCGCGGCAAAAAATGATAAGGCTATCTACGTTATTTGCCGTAACGTAGGCGAAAGCTTTGACTACGAAAAAACAGCAGGCAATTGGTATTTGTCAGCAGAAGAAGATGCTACAATTGCATTGCTCGGCAAGCACTTTAAAGACGTTATCGTGCTAATAAATAGCGGCAATATTATCGATATGTCTTGGGTAAAAAAATATAGCGTTGGTACTGTGGCTTATATTTGGCAAGGCGGACAAGAAGGCGGCGCCGGCACTGTTGACGCGCTTATGGGTGACGTAGCGCCAAGTGGTCGCCTTACCGATACTATCGCAATTTCACCAGAGGATTATCCTTGCGACGATTGTTTTGGTGACGGATTTAAAAATATACACAAAGAAGATATCTACGTAGGTTATCGTTATTTTGAAACCTTTGCTAAAGACAAGGTTTTGTATCCGTTTGGTTTTGGTCTAAATTATACCAAATTTAATCAAACTGTAACGGGCGTTCAAAAAAGCGGTGACACAATTACAGTTTCTGTACTTGTAGAAAACGTTGGTAATTATAGCGGCAAGGATGTAGTTCAGGTTTATTTTGGCGCGCCACAAGGCGCTTTGGGCAAAGCGGCGCGTGAACTTATCGCATTTAAAAAGACCGATACTTTAGCGCCAAACGAAGCTCAAGAAATAAATATTGCAATTGACGTTTGTGATATGGCGTGTTACGACGATTGTGGCAAAACAGGCTACTCGTTTGCATGGGTGTTAGAGTCGGGCGAATATAATATTTATATCGGTCAAAACGTTCGCGATGCAAAGTGCGCTTTCAAGTTTAACGTTGATGAAACTCGCCTTGTAAAGCAGTGTGTTCAAGCACTCGCACCTGTAGAAGAGTTTGACCGTATGATAAACAAAAATGGTGAAATCGCTTTCGAGAAAGCAACGCTCAAACAATATGATTTAGCAAAGCGTATCGAAAACAATTTACCAAAGGCGATAGAATTTACAGGTGATAAGGGTATAGTTTTGCAGGATGTTGCATCGGGCAAAAACACCCTTGACGAGTTTATCGCGCAATTTGACGAGAAAGCATTACGCGAGATAGTCGTGGGAGAGGGTATGTCTAGTCCAAAGGCTACACATCCCGGTACGGCAAGCTGTTTTGTTGGCGTTACAAAAGCGTGGAATGAAAAGGGAGTGCCTGCTGTTACAACCTGTGACGGACCTAGCGGCATACGTATTGAAAGCGGTGTGCAGGCAACCTGTATTCCGGTTGGCGCGCTATTAGCAGCGGCGTGGGCTCCTGAACTTTTTGAAGGAATTTATACCTGCCTTACAAAAGAAATGCAGCATTACGACGTTGACGTTTTACTAGGCCCTGGTGTAAATATTCATCGTAGCGGTCTTTGTGGCAGAAATTTTGAATATTTTTCAGAAGACCCGTATCTTACCGGCGTTTATGCTGATAAAATCTCTAGCTACTTTACTAAAAACGGATTTTACTCTACCCTTAAACACTTTGCCGTTAATTCGCAAGAATTTAATCGCAAGGACGAGGACGAGGTTTTAAGCGAACGCGCGCTACGCGAAATTTATCTTAAGGCTTTTGAAATAGCGGTTAAGGGTGGTTCGGTTAAGTCTATAATGACTTCATACAACCGCATTAACGGAATTCATACGTCGGGCAGTTATGACCTTAATACCACCATTTTGCGTGATGATTGGGGTTACGATGGTTTTGTTATGACCGACTGGGGAACCACTATGGACGACCCACATAACGGCACCGATAGTAATTCAAATATCGCTACAATGGTTAAGGCGCAAAACGACGTTTATAAGGTTAAGCGAAACGTAAAGCTTTGCGACAATGATCAAGCCAAGGCACTAGAAGAAGGCTATTTAACCATCGGCGAGTTGCAGCGCTCGGCTAAAAATCTTGTTAAATTTGCTATGGGTACCTACGTTTTCAAGTCTGGTCGCAAGCAAAATCTTAACGAATTAGATGAAGCTACCGAATTGTTGTGTCATAAATTGATAAAGGACCAACCTTTTGAAGAGGTTGTTAACAACGTAAATACCTACTATTGCGCAAAATACAAAAAGATAGTTTCACTAGAACTTGAAGACGATGGTATTTACTGCATAGAGCTTAAATATAAGGTTAGCGGTGCCGACCTTGAGCAAAAGAATATTTCGGTTATAGTAGATGATAGAGAACCGATTTATATATTGGCTATCGTTACCGGTAAAAGCGAAAAACAACGCACAAAAATCTCGCTAAAGAAAAATTCCAATATTTATTTTGACGATGACGTAGAGGAATTTTCACTTTATAAACTTTAAGTTTAAAATTCTTGACAATCAAAAACAAATTAAATATAATATACAAGTCGTTCGCATCGAGCGACTTTATATTTGAAGAGTTATCGAAGTGGGGACGTTGGCGAGCGCTGCCTGTGGCAGATATAGCGAGCCAAAAGGAGTGGCCGCGGTCAAAACTTATAGGCGCTTCAAGCCGTAACAAGTTTTGGGCACCGCAACAGGGCATAACGGGGCGCCCCGTTTCGTAAAAATTTAATAACATATAAGCCGTTCTCATTGAATGGCTTCATATTTGGAGAGTTATCGAAGTGGTCATAACGGGGCTGACTCGAAATCAGTTGTCTGGTTTATCCCAGACCAAGGGTTCGAATCCCTTACTCTCCGCCAAGGACAACCGTAATCTTAGGATTGCGGTTGTTTTCTTTTTATGATATAATTATTCAGCAGTATTCTTTGGAGGGTCACAATGGGATTTATTGATTCATATAAACATCTTGAAAAATTGTGCGGTGAAGTACTTAACGACGATAGGCGTGTATCTGCTTATATTGATGAAATGCTTAGCACACCAAGAGGCTCTTATTATGTTAGGACTTGGGACGAAGATTTGAAAAATCTTAAACATTATCGTTGGGTGAGAAATCAGATTTCTCACGAACCGGGATGCACCGAACAGAATATGTGCGACCCCGAAGACGAGTTGTGGCTCGATGAGTTTTATTCTCGTATTATGAATCAAACAGATCCTTTATCCTTATATCACCAAGCGACTCGTCCTCGTCCGGTTTCCAAGCCCGTTGCGAGACCTATTCAATCAACTCCTACATATACTCAGCCAAGCAACTATAGGAAACCCGCACGCAATAATGTTGGTTGTGCTACTATGGTAATTATTACTTTATTGGTTGTTGCAGGAATTGTTTTGTTGACACAGTTTATATGACCTTGACTCCTTGAAGGTGTTATCCTTCAAGGAGTTTTCTCTTTTTATCCCAAGGCTGAACCTATTGCCATCGCACTTGCTTTCTTGCTCTCACTATCGAGGTGGC
>JAFYLD010000048.1 GCA_017537245.1 Clostridia bacterium
AATGCGTCGTCGCGTAAAATCGTTTCTAATTCCTTGTCGTCCAACGGATCCGTTAATATGTAATCGTTAATTATACGGATTGTTTCGCGGGCGTCCTCAACACTAAACCCGTTACCCTGTAACGTAAGAATGTAATTAAATAACGCCTGGTTGCGGCCGTCGCCTGTTTCCATATCCAGGAACGATATATCACGGGCGTTTACTACTGTTAACCATTTCGGTACTTCCTGGTATTCTTCACCGTCTAAAATGTCGTAAATAATTGGGCGGTTTTTCCCGTCTTTCTTCAAAACTTCGTAACTGTTTCGGTTGCCTACTTTTATATCGCACTCAATACCGATTGCAGTTTTTTTGTGCGTTCCGCACCTGTCAACCTCGCCACGCTTAAATAAAAAATGTTTGCCCCTGGTTGTTTCATAAACACGGCATAAAAGGTTTTTGCCCTCAACGATACTAAATAAAATGTCGCTTTGGTCTTTGTCGTCAATATCAATTAATATTGTTTCATCGTCCAATATACCGGCGTATTCCCTCATGTGTTCGACTTGATCCAACGTTAACAGTTCGGCCGCCGTCTTATTCCTAAATGACATTGTACATTTTTTATTTTTAACGGGTACGTACCCTTTAAATAAAATATCTGCCATGTGCTTATACCTCAATCGTTATTAAATTCTGTCGCCCGCGTCCTCATGTTTTAACGCCTGTATTAATCCGTAATCTTCACAAAACGCCCGGTATTGTTCGCGGTCGTATTCTTTTTGCCAACGTGGGCAATTTTTATTTTGACAAATCGCAATATCACATAACCCGCAACAATCACCCTGTTTTATTTCGTTTACCCTCATACGTTCAAACCTCTACGCCAAATTTATTTAATAACCGGTCGTTTGCTAAACTGATATACCAATCAATGTTTAACTTCTCCGGTATTGGTGCGCCCTTTACGCTGCCGTTTTCAATGTAACAACTTTCGGGCGTGTTTGCGTATTTACCTTTTGCCCCGTCTGCTTTAACGGCATATATTGAACCGTCACGCGGGTTTTTACTCGCAAATACTCGATAACATTTATTTGTATAGCCCCGTCCGTTATGCTCCACGTACTCATATTTACTAGACAACTTAACAACCTTTTGAAACATCATGTAATCATCACAATTACGGATCGTTTCGGCGGGTGTTATACCGTGCATTAAATACTCGTTTAACGCCTTGTTTATAATCGGTAAATCGTTATCCAGGGGGCTTAATTCCTTAACGTAACCGCCCTTGCGTTCCCACTTGCCCGCCTTTTTACCGTTTGTTTCAACGTCTGCATATCTGAATATATAATTGTTAACATCACCTTGATAAATACAATCTATATATTCAAATTCCAAACGCATTTTAGTACGTGTTTCCCACTCGTAACATATATCGTCAACGGCTGCAAAATCGCGTTTGTGTATTTTAATAATTAGTCCGTCCGTATTACTCTGTACTAATTCAAACGATTGTACCGCCTCTAATTTTTCTATCAAGTCTATTAACAGTAATTGCCCGTTAATACAAATCATGTTGGCGTTTCTAGGGTCGTATGCTTTGTTGTTGGGATCCTTAGAAATACCAAACGTACCGTTAATAACGATCTTTAACGGGGCTTGTTCTTTTTTCTTGCCCTCATGTTTCAACTGTAAACGGCGTTCGTATATTTCCTTAAAACGTTCGGGTTTTCTCGCGTTCCTGGTTAACAATTCCCAATAAATCATTAACGACGGGTAATAACTTTCTACGTCAACGTGTATTAGTAAATAACCGTTGCTGCATTTGTATACGTACTTTTCTAATGCTCCGTGTATACCGCCCAAACCTAAACTATGTTCAACCCCGGCAATATTCACCGTAAAGCCTGGGTTTTTCTTAACTACTGTTTTGCCGTTCTTACCCTTAACAACTTTTTTGTACCATTGGTTTTTTTTATCGAAAAACCAATTAATACAATTGCGGTATTTTGGGTTGTTCAACTGCAAGCATGGCAGCGTGTATAATTCCCAATCGTCTTTGCGTTCTACAAACTCACATTCTAATATTTGCGCGCTTACCTGGGCTTTTGTCTTACTGATTGCCGAAAACGGCAATTTAAACATTTTAATAAGGCCTAATAATGCCTCAAAATCGGCCTTTTTTTCCGCAAATACGTTTAAAGTTTCCATTACGTCGTTTAAACAATATTTTTCTGTTTCGCGCTTTTCTTCATCGGTTAACGGCCTGTCTATATTAAAATCAACGCCCGTTTCGTGTATGTTGTGGCCCTGGTATGCCTCTAATTCTTTAAGGCTTTTATTAGGGTCGGGCTGCACGTCGTAATTGTATAAACGTATCTTATTTAACAGTTTAGAAAACTGCCAACCGGGTAATTGCTTGTGAATAATCCAATCGTTTATTTGCCATGCGTTAAAACCGCACAACAACGATTTAAATACCCATTGATCGTAAAACCTGGAATTATACCCAACATAAATAAAATCGTTGTACTTGTCGTAAAACTCTTTGAGCGCGTCCGGGTCGTCCCAAATCTTCGTTACTTCCTGGGTAAACGGATTTACAAAAACGACTAACCAATTGTATTTAAAAACCTCGTAATCGTAACCGACAATCATTTTAAATCAGTCCTTAATTTTTAATTCTGCACCGCATACATAACAAGTTTTTGGGGGCATTTTATCACGTGTGAACGTTTCACAATATCTACAAAACGGGCATTTAACCTCATATACTGTTATACCGTTAAACTCCTGTGTTGGCTTTCGGATCCAATAACCTTTTTTATTCATAGTTAAAAATACCGTACGGGGTATTATTTCAGTTATAACGCCCCGTACGGTTCACCCCCTTTTATGCCTCGTAAACTTCAAGTATCTTAATCGGGTTAAATTCCTCGGGATCGTATGCAATTTTCAATTCTAACCCGTATTCCTCGCACTCGTCGAAAATGTCTAATACACATTCGTTAAATTGTGAATAACTCTTAAACTCAGGTACTGTTTCCGTTTCCAACTTATCTAACCAGGTAATAACAGTTTGTACGGCCTTTGCGTCGTTCCACTTGTCACTTTCCTTGTTGCCGTAAATCTTACGATTGAAAAATACACAACCCTTTTTAAACTTGCCGTCAACGATCCTACACATAACACTAAACATCGGTTCGCCGTTCTTTGTCGGGCGTATTTCCATGCGCTCAATCTTAACGGTGTATTGGCCCGCCGGTATTTCGGGGTAATCTTCGCCCGCGTTCTTCTTTGCCTCGTCCAAATCCTTAAAAAATTGTTCTGCGTCTAATGCCTTGTCAAACTGTGAAAAATCCATTGTATTATTGTCTGCCATTGTGGTTTACCCCCTCAATTAATTTGTCTTTCTTCTGCGTCTGCGTGGCGGTTCTTCGACTGCGGGTTCGTCGTCCTTTACGTTTCCGTTGTCGTCGAACATGTCTAAAATGCTGTCGGGTTCGTCGTCAATCTCAAACGGCAAATCGCTGTTTGCGCTCCAATCCTCGGGCGTTTCGGCCTTGCGTCTACGTTTGCGCGGCTTTTCTTCCGTTGTTTCCGGTGTAACGTCGGCCGTTTCGGCTGCCTTTATCGCGTCCGCTGTTTCGGCTATTTCTTTACGTCTACGACGCTTTAAACCCTCAATGCCCTTTACGGCGTCCATACGCTCGTTTGTAATGTGTTCAATCTCTTTTAGGCGTTCTTTATCGTCCGTGGTTGTTGCCGCCGTTTCTGTGACGTCCTGGGCCGTTTCTGCGTTACGCCTACGCCCGCGCCTCTTTGGTTCGTCCTTTATTACGTCAAGTTTGGCCGCCGTTTCGTCAATTTCCTTTATTTCCTCGTCACTCAAAAACTCGCCAATGCCGTAATAATTACGGATCTTTTCATCAACGTACTTTAGATTGTTTTCGATTGCATAACTAGGAAACATACCCGCCGGGCTTTTAACGGTGTCTTTGCCATTATTCTGCGTTAAAAACGTGTACGTACCGTCACTAACATTTGTTTTAAGTACAATTGTACTCATGCCCTCTAAAACGATTTTTTCATCAAGCATTTTGCCGATTGTCTTTAAACGCTCCACGCCCTCGTTGTCGGTGTCGGTATGGCACATAATATATACAATAATGTCGTTTGGCAACGTGCGCACCTTGTCTACAACGTCCCATGCGTGGCGGGCAATTTCCGTAAACTTATCGTAACCGCGTTCAGTTGAACGACGCATAAACTCGTTTGCCATTAAATATTGAAAATCATCAATAACAATCGTCTTACGTGACTTTGCCATAACGTCTAACGCCTGTAAAATCTGCGTTGCGTCGTCGGTGTCGGCTGTTAAAAACTTTGCTCCGTTACGGAACGGTAATATTTTACCCTGTACGTTAATAACGCCGATTGTTTCGGGCTCAAAATCTCGCATACTGTACGACTTACCCGTACCGGATCGCCCCAAAATAAAAACTACTGTACCCATTGTTTAACCCCCTATTAATTTGTTGAAAAATTACACGCTATACTATGCCAATTAACCGCCTCTACCGGTTCGATTGATGAACGATTTAAAACAATAGTACCGTTGGTGTTAACAGTCATTTTTGTAAACATTTGACCTACTGAACAAACGGCAAACATAACCTTTTTTGACGGTCTAAACCCTACCGGTAACGTTGCTACGGTTTGATCTTTTGCGGTTACTCCACGTAAAACCCCACTTAAAAATACGTCTTTGCCGATTTTTCTATACCTGGGAGCTTGTTCTTCACTATATGCCGTAATTCCGGTTGCTAATGGAATTTCCAACCAACCCGTATCATGGGTTAAATCTTCAAGTGCAGCAACCTTTGTTTGCAATTCGGCAACATCGTCGTAAATACTTGCGGGCGTTGCCCCGGATCCGTTTATAATGCGTTCAAACTCGTTTGCCTCGGCCTCGGCTGTTTCTCTTTCGATAATAATACTAATCATGTAAAACTCCCTTAAAACTTCTTAAAAAAATCGTTGTCCTGGTTCTTTTCATCAAAGTTTTTAAATGCTTTGTTGAAATTGTTAATTTGATCGTTAACGTGCTTACGTTCCTGGGCCTTACCTACTGCGCTAATAATCGACATTAACACCAATGAACCGCAAATAATTAAAGTGATCCAAATACCTGTTGTCATTTCTTAACCCCCTTTCTTTTAACTTGCATATTGCCATTTATACCCGCCGGCCGTGTGGCAATGTGGTTTTTGTTTGCAACATTCTACAATGTGTTTACGGTTAATTCCTGTTTTGCGTTGCGCGTCGCTTGCGCTGTCAAACTGATTTATAATCAAACCGTTTAACATTTGTTTTACCGGTTTACCACGGCGTTTTATTGCCGTACCATAATGCGTATTATAATCATTAGTACACCACTCTAAATTGTTAACGTGGTTATTCTGTTTGTTTTCGTCTTTATGATTAACAACGGGCAAATTGTCCGGATTATCAATAAAACATTCTGCAACCAACCTATGCACTTTAAACTTTTTACCTTTATTATTTTTAGTTAGACTAACTATTAAATAACCGCGTCCGTTATCGTGCATACTCAATAATTTTGTAATGCCGGTATGGTTGTAATCATTTGTACGAACATTGCCGCAATTAGATACTTGATAACGTCCGTTATAACCGGGTATATCGCGCCAAATTTCTACTTTATACGTAAACTTTCCCCCCTTTCTCCAAAATGTCCGTAACCGCAATCGGGATTTTCAGTTATATATTTTGCGATTGCGTCTAAATCGGGTTTTTCTTCAATCCTTACCAATTCATCGGGTAATTTGTCCGTTGATACATCAACAATAACCGGGATTTTACCGCCGTTGGCCTGTATGCTAACCGTAAACAATGCGCCTTTAATCTTTGTTTTGCCTGTTAATTTCATGCTGTCAAACATACGGGCCTTTAATGCTGCTATGTTATTTTCTAATGCCTTACGGCGTGTTGTGATCCTGTCGGCCTCTGCTTTGAGTGCGTCCACGTCACCGGACAAATTTTTAATTATCTTTGCGTAACTTTCTATTTTGTCGTCGTAATCTTCGGTTGTATCTGCCAACACATCGTTTAATAACTCCGTGTCTACAACTTCGCCACTTTCCAACAACTCTTGCAATTTCAGAACGTCACCCGTTAACTCATATAAATTTGCCATTACTTTAAAACCTCACTTTCATTTAAAATTAAATCATCACCGGGACAAAACATATCTTGTATTAATAAGTGATTTAAATGTTCTTTGAGTTTGGGCCAACCACTCGGGTAAACGATCCAGGCATAACCGCCACTTGCTCGTATTTCTCTTATGTTGTCGTATTGTAAATCTTCCGGGCGTCCGTTTTGGGCCTTAACCTCAATGCCAACAAAATAACCGTTAACGCTTGCCAAAATGTCGGGAACGCCGCGCCTGGTATATCCGTTTGCAAAAAACTTTACGTAATAGCAACCGTTTGCGGCTAACCACTTTTTTATTTTGTTCTCGAACGTTTTTTCTTGTGCCACAATAAACCCCCTTTATGCGTTTTTCCCTATTTCAATAATTGTTGCTGCAACTGCTAAAAAACTACCAATAACAATTGTGAAACACTCAAAATCAGACATATAAAAACCCCCGTTTAAAGTTCGATCGTTTCGGCGTCGTAATGTGTGCCGTTTTCCGTGATACCGTCTTTAATAAAAATATGGGTTACTTCGGGTTCATCGCTAAATTCAGTAAAACCAATTTTGCACGGGATCCGTTCGCCGTCGCGGTCTATGTAACCGTCTGCGATAAAATCAACCAAACCGTTTTTTACGGGGGTTACTTTACTTGTAATTGTGTAATTGGGTTTCATAGGCTTGTACTTCCTTTCGTTCTTTGTGCCTATAATATACCCCTATGGGTGTACTTATGTATAGTGTACATGTTGCACAAATTAGAAACCCATTGTTTGTTTAAAAAGTTCGTCCGTATAGTCCCGGCGCATTTCCAGGGTTTTATAAATATCGGGTTCAATACTGTTTTTACAAATCAGTTGATAATAAAAACATGTTCTTGTTTGCCCTATTCTGCTAACCCTCTTTTTGCTTTGCTCGTATAGTTCCGACGACAACGGGGGCGTATAATAAACGATCTTGTTATATTTCTGCAAGTTAAGGCCCATTGCGCCCGCCTGGTACTGTACCAACACAACTGCGTTGTTATAGTCGTTGTATGCTGTTAAATCCTTTTTGGATCCGTTAACAATACTTATAGCCCGTTCGGCGTCGGTTGCTGCTTGTTTTAACTTTTCTAACTCACAATCGAAATTATAAAAAACTATTAAACCATCGTCGGTACTATCTAATAAATCTGTAAACGCTTGTAATTTTTCCGCACTATATGCCCCGGCCAATTGGCGTAAATATAACAATTCTTTTAAAACGTAATCGCCTTTGAGTTTTATGCCGTCAACCTCAACAATTTTTGTTTTACTGAATATTCTGTAATCTTTACTTACCGGAACGCGTACCGGTATAAATTGTTGTTGCGGTAAATCCATAACTTCGGACGTTTTAAGAAAATCACAACCCAAACGGCGCATTTTGCGTTTTAAATGCTCAACGTTTTTATAGCCGTCAATAACGCGGTATTTCTTTTCGGGTACGCCATGCCAACCGCCCGTTTTTTCCAAATGTGTTTGTACATACATATCGAAAAACGCGGTTTTACGTATGTTGTAACCCAACATTGTTAATTGACTGTACAACCGTTCATAACGGCCGCTTGTTGGTGTACCGGATAACAATATTAAATTCTCGTATTGCAGTTTCATAACGAATTTTGCGCGTTTGGTTTTCTCATTCTGTATTAAACTGCTTTCGTCTAACATCAACGTAAACCCGGTTAATTTCAGTAATTCCGGGCGGCGGTAAACCAAATCGTAATTTATAACGGCCACGCATGGTTGATAATACGGGTACATATTGATTTTAACGAACGTATCAAATTGTACTTTGTTGGTTAAATTCCAAATAGTATAGCCTGGGTAATTTATTTTAAAATGTTCCAACCAATCTTGTATTTTGGATTTTTGGCAAACAACCAGGTTTACGGCTGCGCCTAATTCGTTCATTTTTTCGGATCCCGTAAACGTCTTACCTAAACCCATATCGTGATAATATGCAACCCTGTTAAATTCCTGGGTGCGTTCCAATGCCTCTACTTGATGTTTAAATAATTTCATTGCTTGCCCCTAAATACTCATATACTTTTGCCGCGCTAATGTGATAACACCATTTTGTACTCATTTTTATTGCGTAACCAAATGGTAATATACCGCGTTGTAACCCGATCCGCACAAATTGCGGCGATTTACCCAATAATTTTGCACACTCGTTTACGCTCATGCTATCAACCTTTCTTTTTGGAATTTTACAAAAATATTAACACCTTTTGGAGTATATTTCTATTGTTGTATTGTATAAACACATATGCAATATGTTTGTTTAACTTGTCTTAAATGTAGCAAGGACACAAACAAACTGCAATATGTTTAAAATTCCCATTGATGTTTGTATATTGCGCATGGTATCGTAAACGTATTAATAGTGTTTGACAGGGGTTTACATTAAACCCTTTTATTTTCCATTTTTTTATTAAATAACCATTTTTGACAACTATTTGACAACTATTTGACAACTATTTACGTAAAATAGTTGTCACCCATTAAACGTCCTATTTTCAAGGGTTTTCAGACTTGCAAACAACTATTTACAACTATTACAACTATTTTCTTTTATTCTTGATAAATTTTAAAAAAAGTACCTGGGTACTTTTTAATTCATATATAAAAAAATATATAAAAATAGTTGTAAATAGTTGTAATAGTTGTTAGTTAGCAACGACTAACAAGCACAAACCCAATAAATACGGGCGTTTCAGGGCGTACAACTATTTGTGGTTATTAAACAACTATTTTTGGGGGTTTTATTATGCGACGTGGAAACGGCGACGGATCAATAATTAAATTAAGTGGAAAACGGCGGCGGCCTTATGCCGTCCGTGTAACGGTTGGTTGGACGGACGACGGCAAACAGAAATATAAATACATAGGTTATTACACGGGTAAACGTGAGGCAAACGCGGCTTTACGGGCATACCTGGTTAACCCTTATGACGTAACCATAACAGATACAAAATTAAAAGATATATTTAACGCCTGGTTAAAAAATACTAACTTAAAACCGGTTACAATCTCCGGGTATAAATCGGCGTTCAACCAATCTTACAACATACATAATTTAAAAATACGTGATGTTAATATGTCCGATCTAGATAACGCCATGTACAATTTAAAACCGAGTATGCAAGCAAGTTTTAAAAATGCTATGCTGCACGTTTACAAGTACGCTATTAAAAATAACATGATAGAAAAAAACATTGCTGAATATCTCGAACCACAACAACCGGAACGTAAAAAGCGCGTACCGTTTACAGTTGAGCAAATAGAACAAATTAAACGGTTCAATCATAAATATACGGATATTGTTGTTATACTGCTATACTCCGGTTTACGCATTAACGAATTGTTGGGCATGAAAAAAGAAAACGTTAATTTACAACAACGATTTATGGTTGGCGGTCTGAAAACACGGGCCGGTATTAACCGGGTTATTCCAATACATGATTATATTTACCCAATTATTGAACGTTATTATAACAACTCAAATAAATATTTAATTGAGCATAACGGCCGCCCGGTTGTTTATCGTACATTTATGACGGTATTTTGGGCGCGTTTAAAAGAATATCTAAACACGGATCAAACCCCGCATTGTACGCGCCATACGTTCGTTACTTATGGCGATAAATGCGAATTAGATAAAATCATGTTAAAAAAGATTGTCGGACATGAAACGCGCGATATTACCGACGACGTGTACAACCATAAGGGTATAACTGATTTATTAACAGAAATAAACAAATTAGAATACAAATAAAAAGCACCCTAACGGGTGCTATTTTTGTATATTGTAGTGTATCTTGCGGACAAAATAAACGGGTGTTTTATCGTGTCTTAAACTGCTTTGCATTGCGGTTTTATGCGGTATATCAACGTTTTAAATATTTCACATAACATATGTGCTTACCCCCTAAACGTTGATTTAATAAGGTTTTAAAACAAGTTTGTATATTGCATGTCACTTTTAACAATTGTGTTTTTGTTTTTACAAACTGCACAAATACAACCGCGTCGTTTTGTATATGATTTTATACCCCGACGGGTGTATTATTAAATTGTGTTCTTCCACAGGGGCACGGGGGCAGTTGAATATCTTACGGCCTGCCCCCATTACTGT
>JAFYLD010000004.1 GCA_017537245.1 Clostridia bacterium
CCATATCTCATTTTTATGATATCGAGTTCACGTTTATCTAGGGTTTTATATAGTATATCGTTTAATCTTGGAATTCTTATTTTTGTTTCAATTTCTTCTTCAATATTTCCTTCGTCTGCGATAACGTCTATTAGTGTTAGCGCGTTACCATTTTTATCGGTATCTATGGGGTCGCTTATATATACGTCTTGAGCATATTTTTTATTGTTTCTAAAGTGCATTAAAATTTCATTTTCGATACACCGAGCGGCATAGGTCGCAAGACGAATTTTTTTATCACATTTAAACGTATTTATTGCTTTTATTAAACCTATTGTACCAATAGAAATTAAGTCGTCTTGGTCTTCGTCGGTATAATATTTTTTTACAACGTGTGCAACAAGTCTTAAATTGTGTTCAATAAGTTTATTTCTAGCGTTTTCATCTCCGTTTTCTTTTAATTTTAGTAATTCAGCCTCTTTTTTATTAGATAATGCAGGTGGAAATGAGCCGGAATTAGTGACGTGTAAAGCCAAATAAAATATATTAGATACGATTTGCAATAGTGATTGAAAAAACATAAAAATCCCCCTTAACAAAATATATGAAAAAGCAGGAGAAATAATCAAAAAATTATATGCTTTTTTACGCTTTTTTGATTGACAATATATATATGATATGATAAAATAATTTAGATAAATTGAGGTACTATGTGTATCCATGTTTTTTGATAATTGAAAGGATGGTTTTTATGTCTATAAAGTTTGAGCAAAATATCTATAAACCTGAATTTCTTTCTCGCTTTGTCCCTGTTACAGACAAGGCGGTTTTGTCACCTTTTTTTGCTGACTCTAAAAATAATTATTGTATTTTACCCGGTTTTTGCGATGTGCATGTGCATTTTCGTGAGCCGGGTTTTTCTTATAAAGAAACCATTTCATCGGGATCTCGCGCTGCGGCGCACGGCGGTTATACCGCGGTATGTACAATGCCTAACTTAAACCCTGTGCCAGATAGCGCAGAACATTTAAACAAGCAGATTAGAATTATTGAAAATGATTCTGTTATAAACGTGTATCCATACGCTTCAATTACTATCGGTCAAAACGGTGAGCAACTTTCTGATATGGATGGTATGGCAAAAAAATGCGTTGCCTTTTCCGATGATGGACGCGGCGTACAATCTCGTGAACTTATGCGCGAAGCAATGCTTAAAGCAAAGTCGCTCGGTAAAATGATAGTTGCTCATTGCGAAGATAATTCACTTTTGTATGGTGGCTATATCCACGATGGTGAATACGCAAAAGAGCACGGTCATAAAGGTATTTGCTCCGAGAGTGAATGGGGACCAATTAAACGCGACTTAGAGCTTGTAAGAGAAACGGGCTGTAGATATCACGTTTGCCATATTTCTTGTAAAGAAAGTGTTGAGTTAATTCGCCAAGCAAAGGCCGAAGGTTTAGACGTTACTTGTGAGACAGGTCCACATTATTTAATACTTGATGATAGCGACTTGCAAGAAGACGGTAAGTTTAAAATGAATCCACCACTTCGTGCAAAGGAAGATAAGTTGGCGCTTATCGAAGGTATAAAAGACGGTACTATTGATATGATAGCTACTGACCATGCGCCACATAGCGCCGAAGAAAAAAGTAGAGGACTAGAAAAAAGCGCGTTTGGTATAGTCGGTATTGAAACTGCATTCCAGCTTATGTACACATATTTTGTAAAAAGCGGAATAATTACTTTTGAACGTCTAATCGATTTATTAGTTTATAATGCGCGTGAGCGTTTTGATATACCGCTTGACGACGGCGATTACACAATATGGCGCCTTGACGAAGAAATAGTCGTAAATCCAGACGATTTTGTTTCTCAAGGTAAGGCAATGCCGTTTGAGGGGTACAAACTTTTTGGTAAATGTTACCTAACTGTTTGCGGCGGTAAAATAGCATATAAAGATGATTTAATATATTCAGGAGGAAAAATAAATGGCTAAGAGAACAGACATTAAAAAGGTACTTATAATAGGTTCGGGTCCTATTGTTATAGGTCAAGCTGCTGAGTTTGACTATGCAGGCACACAAGCGTGTTTGGCGCTTAAAGAAGAAGGTTATGAGGTAATTCTTTGTAACTCTAACCCTGCAACAATTATGACCGATACTTCAATTGCAGATAAGGTATATATGGAGCCACTTACTCTTGAATATATGGCAAAGATTTTGCGCTATGAGCGTCCTGACGCTATTGTTCCCGGTATTGGTGGACAAACCGGTCTTAATCTTGCGATGCAACTCGAAGAAAAGGGTATTCTTAAAGAGTGTGGCGTTGAACTATTGGGTACTTCAAGAGATAGTATTGAACGCGCAGAAGACCGTGAAATGTTCAAAGAAATGTGCGAATCAATTGGCGAGCCTGTAATTCCTTCTGAAATTACATACAGTATTGAAGAAGCTAAAGAAGCTGCAAAACGCATTGGTTATCCTGTTGTATTGCGTCCTGCATTTACACTTGGCGGTACTGGCGGCGGCTTTGCTTATAGTGAAGAAGAACTTATTGAAGTTGGTCTTAATGCATTTAAACTTTCACCAGTAAATCAAGTACTTATCGAGAAGAGCGTTAAGGGTTACAAAGAAATTGAGTTTGAAGTTATGCGTGACTCAAACGACCACGCTATTACTATCTGCGGTATGGAAAACATTGACCCTGTTGGTGTTCATACCGGTGACTCGTTGGTTGTAGCGCCAATTATGACACTTAACGATCATGATCTTAAAATGCTTAACGATAGCGCTATTAAGATTATTCGCGAACTTAAAATCGAAGGCGGTTGTAACGTTCAGTTTGCGTTAGATCCAAATTCTAGCAACTACTATTTGATAGAAGTAAACCCACGCGTTTCTCGTTCATCGGCGCTTGCGTCAAAAGCATCTGGTTATCCTATTGCGCGAGTTACTGCTAAAATTGCTGTAGGTATGTCACTTGAAGAAATCAAGATTGCTAATACTACCGCTGCATTTGAACCAAAGCTTGACTACGTAATTACAAAACTTCCACGTTTCCCATTCGATAAATTCACAACTGCTTACAACGTACTTGGTACACAGATGAAGGCTACCGGTGAAGTAATGGGTATAGGTTCTACCTTAGAAGAAAGTTTGCTTAAAGGTACTCGTTCACTTGAAATTGGTGTTAACCACTTGTATCATCACAAATTTGATAATATGACCGATGATGAACTCAAAGCATATATTGGCGAGTTTAGAGATGATAACCTTTTTGCTATTGCAGAACTTCTTTATCGTGGAACTACAGTTGAAGAGATTCACAACATTACAAAGATTACTGCATTCTTCCTAGAAGCAATTAAACGTATTATTGATATGGAGAGAAATCTTAAAGAAAATCCTCGTAATCTTGATGTTTTGCGTGATGCTAAGAAGATGGGATTTTCTGATAAATACGTTGCAAGAATGTGGGAGTGCAGTGAAATCGACGTTTATAATTTCCGCAAAGAAAATAAACTTACTCCTGTATTCCGCATGGTTGATACCTGTCACACAAATGCTTATATTCCATATTTCTATTCATCATACAGCGGTGAAAATACTTCACGCTTAACCGATAAAAAGAAGATAGTGGTGCTTGGCGCCGGTCCTATTCGTATAGGTCAGGGTGTTGAATTTGACTATTCTACCGTACACGCTGTATCAACAATTAAGAACTCGGGTTATGAAGCTATTATTATCAACAATAACCCAGAAACTGTTTCTACCGACTATACAACTGCTGATAAGCTTTATTTTGAGCCACTTACTCCAGAAGACGTAATGAATATCATCGATTTTGAACAACCAGAGGGTGTTGTAGCATCTCTTGGTGGTCAAACTGCAATTAACCTTGCTCAACCACTTATGGATCGCGGAGTTAAGATTATCGGTACTGATTGTGCTGCAATTGAACGCGCAGAAAACCGCGATAGTTTTGAGAAAATATTACAGGAACTTAATATTCCTCAACCAAAGGGTAAGGCAGTTACCAAAATTGAAGATGGTGTTGCTGCCGCTGCTGAAATTGGCTATCCTGTTCTTGTTCGTCCAAGCTTTGTTTTGGGTGGTCGCGCAATGCAAATCGTATCAGATGAAGAACAACTACGTCATTATCTAAAAACTGCCGTTGAAATTGATGCCGACAAGCCAGTTCTTGTTGATAAATATATTCAAGGTAAAGAAGTTGAAGTTGACGCTATTTGTGACGGTCAAGACGTATTTGTGCCAGGTATTATGGAACTTGTAGAGCGTACCGGTGTTCACTCTGGTGACTCTATCAGCGTTTATCCAACCTTTAGTATTTCTGATAAAGTTCGTGGAACAATTTTGCAATACGCAAAGAAATTAGGTCTTGGTATTGGCATTGTTGGTCTATATAACATTCAGTTTATCGTTGACGAGCACGATGACGTATATATCATCGAGGTTAATCCTCGTTCTTCAAGAACCGTTCCGTTCCTTTCAAAATCAACAGGTTACTCTCTTGCTGATATTGCTACCGAGGTTATTCTTGGTAAGTCACTTAAAGAGCAAGGTATTTTCTGTCTATATCCAGAAGAAAAGAATCGTTACTACGTAAAAGTTCCTGTATTCTCATTTAATAAGATTAAGGGTCTTGACGCATATCTTTCACCAGAAATGAAATCAACTGGTGAAGCAATCGGTTATGACGATAAGCTTAATCGTGCGCTTTATAAGGCATTACAAGCTTCGGGTACACACGTACAAAATTACGGTACTGTATTTGTAACCGTTGCAGATAAAGACAAGGACGAAGCATTGCCGTTAATTCGCAGATTCTATAATCTTGGATTTAATATTGAGGCAACTGCCGGTACCGCCGCTTTCCTTAAAGAAAATGGTATTCGTACTCACGTTCTTAAAAAGATTAGCGAAGATGCTGACGTAATTCCAGATGCAATCAGACAGGGCCATATTGCTTACGTTATCAATACTAAGGATATTGGCGCTTCTTCACAGGATAGTGACGGTCAACAAATTCGTCGTCTTGCTACCGAAAATAACGTTACAATATTTACTTCACTTGATACAGTAAAAGTATTGCTTGACGTTCTTGAGGAAACAACACTTACTATTTCAACTATTGATGCATAAAGGATAGTTTTATAATGAAACAAGGTATTTTTAAAATATCACTTAATGAAAAATTAGTAGATAACGTTTACAAGATGGTGCTTATCGGAGATACCTCCGATATCACCGCTTGCGGACAGTTTATCAATATTCAACTTGATGGACTTTATCTTCGTCGTCCAATTTCGGTTTGTGACTGCGATGAAAATTCTGTTACTATTATTTACAAGGTTGTAGGTAAGGGAACAGAGCAAATGTCACAAATGTCAGTGGGCGAAGAACTTGACGTTCTTACCAGTCTTGGTAATGGTTATGATTTATCATTGTCGGGTGATGCCCCTGTTTTGCTAGGTGGCGGTGTTGGTGTTCCACCACTTTATATGACTGCTAAAAAACTTATTGCAGATGGTAAAAAAGTTTCTGTGATTTTGGGCTTTAATACCGCGAGTGAAGTTTTTTATGAGCAAGAGTTTAAAGCGCTTGGTTGTGACGTAACAGTTACTACCGTTGATGGTAGTTATGGTGTTAAAGGCTTTGTGACAAACGCTTATCCTGAAAACTATACATATTTCTATACCTGCGGTCCTGAACCAATGCTTAAAGCAATTTATAAAACTGCTACTACCAGTGGTCAAATGAGCTTTGAAGAGCGTATGGGATGTGGTTTTGGCGCATGTATGGGTTGTAGCTGTAAGACAATTACCGGCTATAAGCGTATTTGTAAAGATGGTCCTGTTATGTTAAAGGAGGAAATATTATGGGAAGATTAAGCGTTAATCTTTGTGGATTAGAGATGGATAATCCTGTAATTCCTGCTTCGGGAACGTTTGGTTTTGGTTATGAATTTGCTGAAATTTATGATATAAATTGCCTTGGTACTTTTTCTTTTAAAGGTACTACAAAGGATGCTCGTTTTGGTAATCCGACACCACGTATCGCTGAGTGCACCTCTGGTATGATAAATGCCGTAGGTCTTCAAAATCCGGGTGTTGAAAAGGTTATTAGCGAAGAATTACCTAAACTTGCTAAATGTTTTAGTAAACCTGTAATGGCAAATATTAGCGGTTTTGCAGTTGAAGATTATGCATACACCTGTGAAAAACTCGACAAAGAAAGTCAAGTAGGTTGGCTAGAAGTAAACGTTAGTTGCCCTAACGTTCACGGTGGTGGTATGAGTTTTGGTACAAGTCCAGAGGCTGCGGCAGAGGTTGTAAGAGCGGTTAAGAAGGTTACAACAAAACCTGTTATTGTTAAACTTTCACCAAACGTTACAGATATTGTCGCTATAGCAAAGGCTTGTGAAGAGGCTGGCGCCGACGGTATTAGCCTTATCAATACAATGCTTGGTATGAGAATTGATCTTAAAACTCGTAAGCCGGTTATTGCTAATAAAATGGGCGGTTTTTCGGGTCCTGCAATTTTCCCGGTAGCCGTTAGAATGGTTTATCAGGTTGCACATGCGGTTAATATACCGGTTATCGGTATGGGTGGTGTATCCAGCGCCGAAGACGTTATTGAAATGATGCTTGCAGGCGCTACTGCTGTTGAAGTTGGTGCTGCAAATCTTATAAATCCATGCGCTTGTCGCGATATTATAAACGATTTACCTCGTGTAATGGACAAGTATGGAATTGAAAATTTAAGCGATATTATAGGAGGAGTTAAATAATGGGTAAGGACGTAATTATTGCTTGCGATTTCGCGAGTGCTGAAAAGACATTTGAATTTCTTGATAAGTTTACCGGTCGTAAACCATTTGTAAAAATTGGTATGGAACTTTTCTATGCAGAGGGTCCATCTATTGTTAAAGAAATTAAAAAACGTGGTCATAAAATCTTTTTGGATTTAAAACTCCACGATATTCCAAATACCGTTAAAAAGTCTATGGCTGTGCTTTCACACCTAGACGTTGATATGACAAATCTTCACGCGGCTGGTACCATCTCTATGATGGAAGCAGCTCTAGAAGGTCTTACTCGTGAAGATGGCACAAGACCGCTTCTTATTGCTGTAACACAGCTTACTTCTACCGATCAAGAAAGAATGGAAAACGATCTACTCATTAAAGAACCTATTGATAAGGTTGTTATGCATTATGCAGCAAATGCTGCAAAAGCAGGTCTTGATGGTGTAGTATGTTCACCACTTGAGGCAGGTAAAGTACATGATACTTGCGGCAAAAATTTCTTAACAGTAACACCTGGCGTTCGTTTTGCCGATGGCGATATCGGTGATCAAAAGCGCGTTATGACTCCTGCCGAAGCTAAGAAAATTGGTAGTGACTATATTGTTGTTGGTCGTCCAATTACTGCAGCAGAAGATCCAGTAGCAGCTTATGAACGTTGTGTAGCTGAATTTGTAGATTAAGGAGATTTTTATCATGGAAGGTTATAAAAGAGAGTTTATACAGTTTTTAGAGAGTGCAGGCGTATTAAAATTTGGTGATTTTACTGCTAAATCTGGTAGAAAAATTCCTTATTTTATTAACGCTGGCGATATTAAAACAGGCGATCAAATTTCAAAACTTGGCGAATTTTATGCTAAGGCTTATTTTGAAAAGGTAGGTAATCGTCGCACCGTTCTTTACGGACCTGCTTACAAGGGTATTCCGATTGCTGTTTCTGTTGCTTGTGCGCTTTCAAAAGAAGGTCTTGACGTTCCATTTTTCTTTAACCGTAAAGAAGAAAAAGATCATGGTGAAGGCGGTGTGTTTGTAGGTTACAAGCCAACAGCAGGTGAGGAAATCGTTATTGTTGAAGACGTTATCACTGCTGGTACCGCTATTAGAGAGAGCATGGCTATTCTTTCTGGTCTTGAGGGCACAAAAGTTGCTGCTACCTTTGTTATGGTTGACCGTAAAGAAAAGGGTAAAACAGATAAGTCAGCAATGGCAGAAGTAGGCGAGGAATATGGTTTCCCTGTATATTCTGTTGTTGACGTTTATGATATTATTGAATATCTTGAAGAAGACGAAGCAAACCGCGAAAACGTTGATAGAATTAAGAATTATCTCGCTATTAACGGCGCTAAGGAATAATTTAATTACTCTTTAAGGAGAAAAGTATGAGAAGCGTAATTGATATTTTGGATTTAACTGTCGAAGAGCTAGAAGAACTTATCACAACCGCTCTTGATATTATTGATAATCCTAAAAAGTATGCACATATATGTGAGGGCAAAAAATTAGCAACATTGTTTTTTGAGCCATCTACAAGAACTCGTCTTAGCTTTGAAGCGGCTATGTATGAACTTGGCGGCAACGTTTTAGGTTTTTCTGAGGCAAAAAGTTCGTCCGCATCAAAGGGTGAAAGTATTGCCGATACTGCAAAGGTTGTGAGCTGTTATGCCGATATTATTGCTATGCGTCATCCTAAAGAGGGCGCTGCATTGGTTGCCGCTAACAACGCTACTATTCCTGTTATTAATGCAGGCGACGGCGGTCATTGCCATCCAACACAGACTCTTGCAGATTTGCTAACTATTCGTCGTGAAAAGGGTAAATTTGACGGTCTTACCGTTGGTTTTTGCGGTGACTTAAAGTTTGGTAGAACAGTGCATTCGCTAATCAATGCTTTAAGTCGTTATAACAACATCAAAATAGTTCTTATTTCTCCTGATGAATTAAAGTTGCCAAGCTACGTTAAAAAGGATGTTTTACAAAAGAATAACATTCCTTACGTACAAACAACTGATTTAGAATCAGCTATGCCTGAACTTGATATTCTTTATATGACACGTGTTCAGCAAGAACGTTTCTTTAACGAGGAAGATTATTTACGTCTTAAAGATAGTTATATTTTAACACCTGATAAGCTCAATAATGCAAAGTCAGATTTAGCTATTTTGCATCCGCTACCACGTGTTAATGAAATAAGTGTTGCTATTGATAAGGATCCACGTGCTTGCTATTTTAAACAGGTATTAAACGGCAAATATATGCGTATGGCTCTCATACTTAAATTACTAAAGGAGGCAGGAACAATATGAATATAGATTCTATTCAAAACGGTGTTGTAATTGATCATATTACCGCTGGCCTTGGTATGCGTTTATATGAACTATTAGGCCTTGCTTCACTTGATGTTTCTATTGCGCTTATTAAGAACGTTGGCAGTAAAAAGATGGGCAAAAAAGATATTATCAAGATTGACGCCGATATAGAACTTGATCTTGACGTCATCGGCTTTGTTGATCCTGATGCTACCGTTAATATTATTAAAGACGGCGTATTGGTTGAAAAGCGTAGTATCGATATGCCCGAAACACTAACAAATGTTATTAAATGCAAGAATCCAAGATGTATAACAACATGCGAACAAGAACTTGATCACATTTTTAAACTTACCGATAAAGAAGATAAAGTTTATCGTTGTATTTATTGCGAAACAAAGGCTTAAAATTTTAGAAATTTTTGGTCAATTTTATATGACAATTTTCGTGTTTGCCCATTGACATAATTTTTATAAAATGATATACTAACAGTGTACTTTAAAGTACCGTTCTTTGTGACTGACGGAATAAAAGTGGAGCACCACTAAGGAACAAAGATTGTTTATATTAGCCGACCGTCTGGGCACACTTGAACACTCTTTTCAAGTGCGCCCTTTTATATTTTTATGGAGGAAATTTATGAAAAAAGTTGGAATTATTATGGGTAGCGATAGCGATTTACCTATTATCAAAAAAGCTACCGATATGTTAAAAACGTTGGAAATACCTTTTGAGGTTCATATATATTCTGCGCATCGTACACCTGTTGAGGCTCGCGATTTTGCGTTAAATGCACGTGAAAACGGCTTTGGTGTTCTTATTGCAGCGGCGGGTATGGCGGCGCATCTAGCAGGCGCTATTGCGGCAAATACCACTTTGCCTGTAATCGGTATTCCTTGCAAGTCAAGTAACCTTGATGGTATGGACGCTTTGCTTTCTACAGTTCAGATGCCTACTGGTATTCCTGTGGCAACGGTTGCGATTAACGGCGCCGCTAACGCAGCGCTTCTAGCGGCTCAAATTATTGCGGTAGAAGATAAAGAATTAGCATCAAAGCTTAACGCAAAACGCGCAAGCGATGCAGCAGCAGTTTTAGAAAAAGATAAGACTGTTATGGAAAATTTGTAATTTATTTAAAGGAGTAATATATTATGGAAAACAAACTTTTGTACACTGGTAAAACCAAGAACGTTTATGCACTTGAAAATGGCAACTGCCTTTTAAAATTTAAGGATGATTGCACCGGTAAAGATGGTGTTTTTGATCCAGGCGAAAATTCAGTAGGTCTTACAATTGAAGGCGTTGGCGACGTTAATCTTCGTATGTCAATTTACTTCTTTGAAAAAATCAACGCTGCAGGCATTTTTACCCACTACGTAAATGCTAACCTCGAAGATACTACTATGGAAGTTCTTCCAGCTAAGGTTTTCGGTCACGGTCTTGAAGTTATCTGCCGTTATAAGGCTGTTGGTAGCTTTATTCGTCGTTATGGCGATTATATTGAAGAAGGCGCTGATCTTCCAGCATACGTTGAAATGACCTTCAAAAACGATGAAAAGGGCGATCCACTTGTAATTAAAGACGCTCTTGTTGCTCTTGGCGTTATGACCGATAAACAGTATGAAGATATTAAAGATATGACCCAAAAGATTACAAAGATTGTTGCTGACGATCTTAAAGAAAAGGGCCTTGATCTTTATGATATTAAGTTTGAGTTTGGTTATGCTCCAAACGGCGACGTAATGCTCATTGACGAAATCGCTTCAGGCAATATGCGTGTTTATAAGGATGGCGAGTATATCGATCCAATGACACTTTCAAAACTTTTCTTTGCTTAATTTGTTTTTTTATAGAAAGTAGGTCTTTATGGGCGGATTTTTTGGAATCACCTCAAAAAGCGACTGTTTGATGGACGTGTTCTTTGGTGTGGATTATCATTCACACCTTGGCACTCGTCGCGGCGGTCTTGCTGCATATGATAGCGAAATCGGTTTGCAGCGCAAAATACATAATATTGAAAATTCACCTTTTAGAACAAAGTTTGAAAAAATCTTTGAAGAGATGAAGGGTACTTCGGCTATAGGTTGTATTAGTGACACCGATCCACAACCTATGCTTATTCGTTCAAAATTTGGTACGTATGCTATTTGTACTGTAGGTCTTATCAACAATACCGAGGAACTTATTGATAAGTGCCTTGCTCAAACGGGTGTGTATTTTGACGCAATGACAGGCGGCAAAGTAAACACAACCGAGCTTGTTGCGGCGCTTATAAATCAAAAAGAAACCTTTGTTGACGGTATAAAATACGCACAAGACCAAATTGACGGTACAATGTCTATTTTGATTTTGACGAGCAAGGGTGCCATTATTGCCGCTCGTGATAAGCTTGGCAGAATACCGATTCTCATAGGTAAAAACGATGATGGTTACGCAGTTACATTTGAGTCGTTTGCTTATCAAAAGCTCGGTTATACCGATGAACGCGAATTAGGACCTGGCGAGATAGTAAAGATTTCTACCAAGGGTCTTAAACAGTTGTCAGAACCCAGCAAGAAAAAACGTGTTTGCGCATTCCTTTGGAGTTATTACGGTTATCCAACTTCTACTTATGAGGGAATTAACGTTGAAGCCATGCGTTGTCGCAATGGTGAAATCATGGCAGAAAACGACCGTAAGATTGGTGTTGCTCAAGACGTTGATTACGTTGGTGGTGTGCCTGATTCTGGTATTCCACATGCTATTGGTTACGCAAATGAGAGTGGTAAAAAATACGCTCGTGCTTTTATTAAATACACTCCAACGTGGGCGCGTAGTTTTACTCCTGCAAAGCAGACCGAACGCAATAAAGTAGCTCGTATGAAGCAAATACCGGTTCACGATTTTATTGTTGATAAGAATTTGCTTTTTGTTGACGATTCTATCGTTCGTGGTACTCAACTTAAAGAAACAGTTGATTTTCTTTATGAAAACGGTGCTAAATCGGTACACATGCGTTCTGCGTGTCCGCCAATTATGTATGGTTGTAAATATCTTAACTTCTCACGTTCTACAAACGATATGGAGCTTATCGCTCGTCGTGTTATTGTTGAACTTGAAGGTGAAGAAGGATTTAAATATATAGACGAATATTCAAACGGCGAAACAGAACGCGGCAAGAAATTGCGCAAAGTTATTTGCGATAAGCTTGGTTTTGCATCGCTAGAGTTCCAATCACTCGAAGGTATTATTAAAGCGATCGGATTACCCGAATGCGACCTTTGCACTTACTGTTGGAACGGAAAGGAATAAATTATTATGCATAATAATTCTAAATCAGAAGCATACGCAGCTGCGGGCGTTGATATTACCGCAGGTTATAAATCGGTTGAACTTATGAAACAGCATATCGCTCGTACCAAAAACGCTGGATGTTTTGACGACCTCGGTGGCTTTGGCGGTTGCTTTGGTCTTCCAGTAGGTTATGAAGAGCCTGTTTTAGTAAGTGGAACTGATGGTTGCGGCACAAAAGTTAAACTTGCAATTTTAATGGATAAGCACGACACAATCGGTATAGATGCCGTTGCTATGTGCGTTAACGATATTATTTGCTGTGGCGCAAAACCACTATTTTTCCTAGATTATATTGCTTGCGGCAAAAATATTCCTGAAAAAATCGCTTCAATTGTTAGCGGTGTTTGTGAAGGTTGCGTTCAGTCAGGCGCAGCACTCATCGGTGGTGAAACTGCTGAACATCCTGGTATGATGCCTGTTGAAGATTACGACCTTGCAGGTTTTGCTGTTGGTATTGTTGATAAGAAAAAGATTCTTGATAATAAATCAGTAAACAGCGGCGACGTTGTAATTGCTCTTGCCTCAAGCGGTGTTCACTCAAATGGTTTTTCACTTGTTCGTAAGGTTTTTGATATTGAAAACTGCGACCTTACTGCATACAAAGAAGAACTTGGCGGTAAAACACTTGGCGAAACGTTACTTACACCAACCAAGATTTACGTTAAATCTGTTCTTGCACTTTTAGAGCAGGTAAACGTTCATGCTATTTCTCATATCACTGGTGGTGGCTTCTACGAAAATATTCCAAGAAGCTTGCCAAAGGGTTATTCTGTAAAGGTTGATAAATCTTCTCTCAAGATTCTTCCAATATTTAGTCTTATTCAAAACGTTGGCGGAATTTCTGAACGTGATATGTTTAACACCTACAATATGGGGGTTGGTACGAGCATTGTAGTAGCAAAAGAAGATGCCCCAAAAGCACTCGAAATTCTAAATGCTAATGGTGAAGATGCTTATATCATTGGTTCAGTTATAGAAAGTGACGAGGGTGTTATCATTGAATAATACTAAGAATATTGTTGTTTTGGTATCGGGTGGCGGTACTAATTTACAAGCGCTTATCGATGCGCAAAATCGCGGTGAACTAGGCTGTGGCAAAATTAGTTGCGTTATTGCTTCAAAGGCTGATGCTTATGCTCTTACAAGAGCTGCCGATAATGGTATTAAAACGCGTACGCTTATAAGAAAAGATTATGCAGATATTGCTTCGTACAGTATTGCTATGCGTGATCTTTTAATAGAAGAGGAAGCCGACGTAATTGTTTATGCTGGTTTTATGACAATTTTAGACGAAAACGTTTGCGATGCATTTGCAGGCAAGATGGTAAACGTTCATCCTGCTCTTATTCCTTCTTTTTGTGGTAAAGGTTTTTATGGACTACACGTTCATGAAGAGGCTCTCAAAAAGGGTGTTAAGGTGTCGGGCGCAACAGTTCACTTTGTAACCGCTGAGTGTGACGCAGGTCCAATTATATTGCAAAAAGCAGTAGAAGTTATGGACAATGACACGCCCGAAACTTTGCAAAGACGCATTATGGAGCAAGCGGAGTGGAAAATTTTGCCACGAGCAGTACAACTTCTATGTGATGATAAAATTGTTATAGAAGATGGAAAAACTTGTATTAAAGATTAGGGAGAAATTAAGTATGGAAATTAGAACTCTTGAAAACGAACTTAATTCCTTAGCATATCACGGCAGAGGAATTGTAATAGGAAAAAGTGCTGACGGAAAGAAGGCAATTACTGCATATTTCATTATGGGACGTAGTGAAAATAGCCGTAATCGCGTATTTGTTGAAGATGGTCAAGGCATTAGAACACAGGCTTTTGATGAGTCTAAAATGACCGATCCTCATCTTATCATTTATGCGCCTGTTCGAGTTCTTGGTAATAAGACAATTGTTACCAATGGTGACCAAACCGACACTATTTATGAACTTATGGACAAGCAAATGACGTTTGAGCAAGCTCTTAGAACACGTGAGTTTGAGGACGATGCACCAAACTATACACCACGTATTTCGGGCATTATTCGTCTAGAAAACGGTGATATGAACTACGCTATGTCTATTCTTAAATCAGCAGACGGTGATGGTAGTTCTTGTCAAAGATATACCTTTGCATATTCTAATCCTATTGCAGGTAGAGCAAAATTTATCCATACTTATAAATGTGATGGTAATCCACTTCCAAGCTTTGAAGGCGAACCAAAAACACTAGAACTTCCAGATACTGATATCGATACACTTACCGATTTAATTTGGAAAAATTTAAATAAGGACAACAAGGTTTCTTTGTTTGTTAGATATATTGATTTAGCTACTGGTGAGTACGAATCAAGAATTGTTAACAAAAACGTTTAAGGAGATTTTAAAATGAAAGAATTTGAACTTAAATATGGCTGTAACCCTAATCAAAAGCCATCAAAAATATATATGAAAAACGGTAGTGAACTACCAATTGAGATTTTGTGCGGCAGACCGGGTTATATTAACTTTCTTGATGCGTTCAACTCATGGCAGCTTGTTAAAGAATTAAAAGAAGCTTTAGGTCTTCCTGCTGTTACTTCTTTTAAACACGTAAGTCCTACTTCTGCAGCAGTTGGCGTTCCGCTAAACGACAAGCTTAAAAAAGCGTGTTTTGTTGACGATATCGAAGGTCTAGACGAATCTCCACTTGCTTGCGCTTATGCTCGCGCTCGTGGTACTGACCGTATGTGTTCTTTTGGTGACTGGGTAGCTCTTTCCGACGTTTGTGACGTTACTACCGCTTTAATGATCAAGCGTGAGGTATCTGATGGTGTTATTGCTCCGGGTTATGAACCAGAAGCGCTCGAAATACTCAAATCAAAGAGAAACGGTAACTACAATATCGTTAAAATCGATCCCGACTACGTACCTGAAGTTCAAGAAACAAAGCAGGTATTTGGTATTACTTTTGAGCAGGGTAGAAATAACTTTGAAATTAATCGTGAGTTACTTTCAAATATCGTTACCGATAATAAAGAGTTACCAGAAAGCGCAATTCGTGACTTGATAATTGCTCTTATCACTCTAAAATATACACAGTCCAACTCTGTTTGTTACGCAGTAGACGGTCAGGCAATTGGCGTTGGCGCTGGTCAACAGTCACGTATTCACTGTACTCGTCTTGCAGGTACAAAAGCAGATACATGGTTCTTGCGCCAACATGATAAGGTATTGAATCTTCCTTTCAAATCAACGATCGGTCGTCCTGATCGCGATAACGTTATCGATGGTTATATTAACCAAAACGAAGAAGACGTTTGCGCAGATGGCAATTGGCAGAAGTATTTTACTGTTCAACCAGAGCCATTCACTCTTGAAGAACAAAAGGCATATCTTTCAACAATTGACGGTGTAGCGCTTGGTTCTGACGCTTTCTTCCCATTTAGCGATAATATCGAACGCGCAAAACGTAGTGGTGTTAAGTACATTGCTGAACCGGGCGGTTCAATTCGTGATGACGTTGTAATTGAGTGTTGCAACAAATATGATATGGCAATGTCATTTACAGGAATGCGTTTGTTCCATCACTAATATTTTATTTTTGGAGTTATTATGAATATATTAGTTGTAGGTGGTGGCGGTAGAGAACACGCTATCATCAAAAAAATAAAAGAAAATAAAAACGTAAAAGAGATTTACGCATTGCCCGGTAATGGTGGTATCGCGGCTGATGCTACGTGCGTTAACATTGCTGCAACAAACACCGAGGCAATTGTTGATTTTGCGATTAATAATAAAATTGATTATGCGGTTGTAGCGCCTGATGATCCTCTAGTATTGGGTTGTGTAGATGCCCTAAGCGACAAGGGAATACCTTGCTTTGGTCCTAATAAAGCTGCCGCTATAATCGAAGGTAGTAAGGTTTTTTCAAAAAATCTTATGAAGAAATATGGTATTCCTACCGCGGCTTACGAAGTATTTGATGATGCTAATAAAGCTATCGAATACCTTGAAACCGCACCAATTCCTACCGTAATTAAGGCGGATGGTCTAGCACTTGGTAAAGGTGTTATTATTGCAATGACACGCGACGAGGCTAAAGACGCTGTTATATCAATTATGCAGGACAAGCAGTTTGGTAAAAGCGGTGACAATATCGTTATTGAGGAGTTTTTAACCGGTCCTGAAGTTTCTGTATTATCATTTACCGATGGTAACGTTGTTGTACCTATGATTTCATCAATGGATCATAAGAGAGCAGGAGATAATGACACAGGTCTAAATACCGGTGGTATGGGCACAATTGCGCCAAACCCTTACTATACTGATGATATTGCCGAAGAATGTATGCAAAAAATCTTTTTGCCAACTATTCGCGCAATGAAAGCCGAAGGCAGAACATTTAAGGGTTGCTTGTATTTTGGTCTTATGCTTACTCCAAACGGTCCAAAGGTTATTGAGTACAATTGCCGCTTTGGTGATCCTGAAACACAGGTTGTTTTACCACTTCTTGAAAGTGATTTACTTACCGTTATGCAGGCCGTAACCAACGAAACACTTGCAGATACGGAAGTTAAGTTTAGTGACAAGCACGCTTGTTGTGTAATTATGGCTTCAAAAGGTTATCCAGAGGCTTATGAAAAAGGATATGAAATAACAATTCCTACCGATTTGCTTGATAGTACTTACGTTGCTGGCGCTGTTTTAAAGGATGATAAACTTCTTACAAACGGCGGACGTGTTTTAGGTGTTACTTCAATTGATGATACACTTAAGGGCGCAATTGAAAGATCGTACGCAAAGGTAGAGAATATTAAGTTTGATAATCGTTATTATCGTAACGATATCGGTGCCAAAGCTTTAAAAGCAGGGGAGGAAAACTAATGGTTTACAGAGTATATGTTGAAAAGAAAAAAGAACTTGCTAATGAAGCAAAAGGTTTGCTTAGCGAAGCTAGAAATCTTCTTGGTATTACCAATCTTACAGACGTAAGAGTTTTTAATCGCTATGATGCTGAAAATATTACCGAAGAACTATTTAACTATGCTATCGGTACAGTTTTTTCAGAACCACAGCTAGATATTGCAACTGCTGATATTGACGCTGATGATGCAGTTGTTTTTGCGGTAGAATTTTTGCCAGGTCAGTTTGACCAACGCGCTGATTCAGCGGCTCAATGTATTCAGATTATTTCTCAGGGCGATCGTCCACTTATTCGTTCAGCAAAGGTATATGCTCTTTATGGCGCTCTTACCGATGCAGATATTGCAGAGATTAAAAAGTACGTTATCAACCCTGTAGAAGCTCGTGAAGCGGCTCTAGAACTTCCAGAAACTATCGTTGCGAAATACGATATTCCAACAACCGTTGAAACTCTAAACGGCTTTTTAGCGCTTGATCGTGCCGGCCTTGAAAAGTTTGTAAAAGATATGGGTCTTGCAATGGACGCTGATGATATTGCTTTTTGTCAAAACTACTTCAAGACAGAGGGTAGAGAGCCAACTATCACCGAAATTCGTATGATAGATACCTATTGGTCTGACCACTGCCGTCATACTACTTTCTTGACTGTTATTGATGACGTTAAATTTGAAGATGAACTTTTACAAAGCGCTTATGACGAGTATATTGCTGTTCGTAAGGAACTTGGTCGTACAAAGCCAATTTGCCTTATGGATATCGCTACCGTTGCCGTTAAATATTTAAAAGAAAACGGCAAACTCGAAAAACTTGATGAATCAGAAGAAATTAACGCTTGTACAGTAAAAATTAACGTTGACGTTGATGGCGTTAGTGAACCATGGTTATTGCTCTTTAAAAACGAAACACATAACCACCCAACAGAAATCGAGCCATTCGGTGGCGCGGCTACTTGTATCGGCGGCGCTATTCGTGACCCACTTTCAGGTCGTGCATACGTTTACGGCGCTATGCGTGTAACCGGTGCGGCTGATCCTACCGTTCCTGTAAGTGAAACAATCCCTGGTAAATTACCACAGCGCAAGATAGTTACAACTGCAGCGGCCGGTTATTCATCTTATGGTAACCAAATTGGTCTTGCAACCGGTATTGTTGATGAAATATATCATCCAGGTTATGCTGCAAAGCGTATGGAAATTGGTGCGGTTATCGCGGCTGCTCCTGCCGAGAACGTTCGTCGTGAAGTTCCGGCGCCAGGTGACGTTGTAATTCTTTTGGGCGGCAGCACAGGTCGTGACGGCGTTGGTGGCGCAACAGGTTCATCTAAAGCGCATAACATGCAGTCGGTTGAAACATGTGGCGCAGAAGTTCAAAAGGGTAATGCTCCCGAAGAACGCAAACTTCAAAGATTATTCCGCAACAAAGCCGCTACTCAAATGATCAAACGTTGTAACGACTTTGGCGCAGGCGGTGTTTCTGTTGCTATTGGCGAACTTGCTGACGGTCTTGAAATTAATCTTAATGCCGTTCCAAAGAAATACGAAGGTCTTGATGGTACTGAAATCGCTATCAGTGAATCGCAAGAGCGTATGGCAGTAGTAATTGAACCACATAACGTTGACGCTTTCTTGGCTCTCGCTGCTGAAGAAAACTTGCAAGCATGCGTTGTTGCCGAGGTTAAGGCTGAACCACGTCTAGTTATGCATTGGAATGGTCAAACTATTGTTGATATTAGCCGCGAGTTCCTTAATTCTAACGGTGCTGATAAGCACATTACAATTACACCAGAAGCTCCAAAAGCGTTTGGCGGTCCTGTTGACGGCGGTTTTGTAGATAATTACAAAGCAATTGCAAAAGACCTTAATATGTGCTCAAAACGCGGCCTTTCAGAGCGTTTTGACTCTACTATCGGCGCTGGTACAGTTCTTATGCCATTTGGTGGTAAGAATCAGCTTACACCAATTCAGGCGATGGTTCAAAAGATTTCGGTTGAGAAAAAGCACACTGACGATTGCTCTCTTATGTCTTGGGGTTATAATCCATTTATTACTGAGCAAAGTCCATATCACGGCGCTTATCTAGCAGTTGTTGAATCTGTTGCAAAACTTATCGCAACTGGTGCTAAATTCGAGGACGTATATCTTACTTTCCAAGAATATTTTGAAAAGCCAGGTACCGATGGCAAGCGTTGGGGCAAGCCACTTGCAGCGCTTCTTGGTGCGTTTAAGGCGCAAAAAGAATTGGGTATTGGTTCAATCGGTGGTAAAGACTCTATGAGTGGTTCTTTCGAAGATCTCGATGTTCCACCAACACTTGTTTCTTTTGCCGTTACTACCGAAAAGATCAAAGATATCGTATCTCCTGAATTTAAAGCCGCTGGTAACAAACTTTATTTGCTCAGTCCAATTTATGACGAAGATACAAATCTTCCTAATACAAAGTCACTTCTCAATACTTTTGATAAAGTTACCGAGCTTACACGTTCCGGTAAAGCCGTTTCTGCATATACTCCTTGCATTGGCGGTATTGCTGAAGCAGTTATGAAAATGTGCTTTGGTAACGGTCTAGGCTTTAAGTATGAAGACTACATGAGCGTTGCTAAGATGTTTGATTATTCTTATGGCGCATTCTTGCTTGAAACAACAGAAGAAATCGACGACGGTATCTTGGTAGGTACTGTTACCGACGATAATAAGATTTCACTAGGTAGCGAAAGCGTAGCGCTAGATGAATTACTTGGCATTTATGAGGATAAACTAGAATCAGTTTATAGTTGCAATATCAAGGACGAAAAGACTCCAATGCAAAACTTTGAGTTTAAAGCTAGCGAGTATCCTACGCCTGCTATTAAGGTTGCAAAACCAAAGGTTCTTATTCCTGCGTTCCCAGGAACTAACTGTGAATTTGACAGTGCAAAGGCAGTACGCGATGCAGGCGCAGATCCTGAAATCGTTGTTATCAAAAACCTAACTTCTGCTGGTATTCAGGCAAGTGTTGAAGAGTTTGCTACCAAACTTAAATCGGCTCAAATGATTTTTGTTCCTGGTGGTTTCTCTGGCGGTGACGAACCTGATGGTAGTGGTAAGTTTATTACTGCGTTCTTCCGTAACGCTGCTATTAAAGAAGGTGTAACAGATCTTCTTGATAATCGCGACGGTTTAATGTGTGGTATTTGTAACGGTTTCCAAGCGCTTATTAAATTAGGTCTTGTACCTTATGGTAAGATTATTGATACCGATGAAAACTGTCCAACTCTTACCTTTAATACAATTGCGCGTCACCAATCACGCATTGTTCGCACACGCGTTGCATCTAACAAGTCACCATGGCTTTCTCTTACAAACGTTGGCGATATCTACAACGTGCCGATTTCTCACGGTGAGGGTAGATTCCTAGCTAGCGAAGAACTAATTAAAGAGCTTGCTGCAAATGGTCAAATCGCTACACAGTACGTTGATCTTGATGGTAATGCAACAAGCGACGTTCACTTTAATCCTAACAACTCAATGTACGCTATCGAAGGTATCACTTCACCAGATGGCCGTGTATTTGGTAAGATGGGTCATAGCGAACGTATTGGCGAAGGACTATATAAGAACGTTCTTGGCGAATATGATATTCGTATGTTCGAGGCAGCAGTTAAGTATTTTAAATAACCTTGTAGGAGGTAAATAATATGGCTTATTTATCTGATATTGAAATTGCACAACAATGCGAAATGAAACCTATAACCGAAATTGCTAAAAAAGCAAAAGTAGATGAAAAATACATTGAACAGTATGGTAAATACAAGGCAAAAATTGATTTATCTTTGCTTAACGATGCAGATCGTAATGACGGTAAATTGGTACTTGTAACAGCTATTACTCCTACACCAGCAGGCGAGGGCAAGACCACCACAACAATCGGTCTTGCCGATGGTCTTGCTCGTATTGGTAAGGACGTTACTGTTGCTCTTCGTGAACCATCACTTGGACCTGTTTTTGGTGTTAAGGGTGGCGCTGCAGGCGGCGGTTACGCACAGGTAGTACCTATGGAAGATATAAATCTTCATTTTACAGGTGACTTTCACGCTATTGGCGCGGCAAATAATTTGCTTGCTGCTATGCTTGATAACCATATTCAACAAGGTAATGCGCTTGGTATTGACGTGCGCAAAATCACATGGAAGCGTTGCGTTGATATGAACGATCGTCAGTTGCGTTTTGTGCTTGACGGTATGGGTGGCAAGGCAAACGGTGTTCCGCGTGAAGATGGTTTTGATATTACCGTTGCTAGTGAGATTATGGCAGTGTTCTGTTTGGCATCTTCTATAACCGATCTTAAAGAGCGTCTTTCACGTATAATAGTTGGTTATACCTATGATGACAAACCTGTTACTGCGGGTGATTTAAAGGCTGTTGGCGCTATGACAGCTCTACTTAAAGACGCAATCAAACCAAACCTAGTTCAAACTCTCGAGGGTACTCCTGCGTTTGTTCACGGTGGTCCATTTGCCAATATCGCCCATGGTTGTAACTCTGTTATGGCAACAAAACTCGCTCTTAAAATGGGCGATTACGCTATTACCGAAGCAGGTTTTGGCGCAGACTTAGGCGCTGAAAAGTTCCTTGATATTAAGTGCCGCATGGCTGGTCTTACACCAGATGCAGTTGTAATAGTTGCTACAGTTCGTGCTCTTAAAATGCACGGCGGTCTTGATAAAAAACAACTTGATACCGAAGATTTAGTAGCTCTCGAAAAGGGTATTCCAAATCTTTTGCGTCACGTTTCTAATATTAAAAACGTTTATAAACTTCCTTGTGTTGTTGCTGTTAACCGTTTCCCAACCGATAGTGATGCTGAAATTGACTTTATTATCGCTAAATGTAAAGAACTTGGTGTAAATACCGTTCTTTCTACCGTTTGGGCAGAAGGCGGTAAAGGCGGCGAGGATCTCGCACGAGAAGTTGTACGCCTTTGTGAAGAAGAGAAGGGTGACTTTACTTTCTCTTACGAACTTGATGGTACAATTGAAGATAAGATAGAAGCAATTGTTAAGAAAGTTTACGGCGGTAATGGTATTGCAATTCTTCCAAACGCTAAAAAGCAAATTGCTCAACTTACCGAACTAGGTTTTGACAAACTTCCAATTTGTGTTGCTAAGACACAATACAGTTTTTCTGACGATCCTACCAAACTTGGCGCGCCAGAAAACTTTACAGTAACAATCAAAAACGTAAAAGTATCTGCTGGTGCTGGATTTATTGTTGTTTTAACAGGTGATATACTCACTATGCCCGGACTTCCAAAATCTCCCGCTGCAGAGCGTATTGACGTTGATGAAAACGGCAAAATTAGCGGTTTGTTCTAATCACTAATATATTTTAACACCTATTACAAAAACTGTTGTAATAGGTGTTTTTTTGTGTTAATATAGATTTGGTGATTTTATGTATAATATTATTTTGTTTGATCTTGATGGTACGCTCACTGACCCAGGTGAGGGTATTACTAATTCGGTAGCGTATGCATTAAATAAATTTAATATCAACGTTGAGGATAAAAAAGAGTTATATAACTTTATTGGTCCTCCACTTATCGATTCGTTTATGAAATTCTATGGTATGAATTACGAGGACGGATTAAAAGCGGTTGAGTATTATCGCGAGTATTTTGGTGTTACAGGTATTTTTGAAAATACAATGTTCGATGGTATACCAGAACTTCTAGATACTATAAAAAAATCGGGGCGCAAAATATCTTTGGCAACCTCAAAGCCAGAGCAATACGCGGTTCGCATTCTAGAGCATTTTGGATTGACAAAATATTTCGATTTTATTGGTGCTGCCACAATGGACGAATCACGTTCAAAAAAAGCAGACGTTATTACATATACTCTTAGTAATTTAGGCGTTACCGATAAATCACAAGTTGTTATGATAGGTGACAGACACCACGATATTGAGGGTGCTAATCAAAACGGACTTGATTCTATTGGTGTTTTATTTGGTTATGGCGATCGCAAAGAGCTAGAAACGGCCGGAGCTACTTACATTGTTGAAACGATAGAAGATATTATTAAGTTTTTATAAGGAGAACATTTATGGAAAATTTTAATAAATTTGGCGTAATGGTCGATTGTTCACGAAATGCAGTAATGACAGTTGATCAACTTAAAAAATTTATAACCGTTATTAACAAAATGGGTTATAATCAAGTTCATCTTTATATGGAAGATACCTATGAAGTAAATGGTGAGCCATATTTTGGTTATTTGCGCGGCAAATATACAAAAGAAGAATTAAAAGAGCTTGACGATTTTGCTGATAGTATTGGTGTTGAATTGGTACCGAATATTCAAACGTTGGCACACATGGCGGCATTTTTGCGCTGGCGTCACGATATAAGAGATGCCGAAGATATAATGCTTGCTGGTGATGATAGAGTATATGATTTAATCGATCGTATGTTTGCATCTCTTCGCGAATGTTTCCGTACAAAGAATTTACATATTGGTATGGACGAGGCGCATCTACTAGGCCGTGGTAGATATTTTGATATTCATGGTAACGTTAATAGATTTGACATTCTTTTAAACCATCTTAACCGTGTTTGTGAAATTGCAGATAAGTATGATTTTGAACCTATGATGTGGAGCGATATGTTCTATCGTCTGGCAAATGGTGGTAATTATTATGCTGTTTCATCAAAATTTGATGAGACTATTAAAGAAAAAATCCCTAAAAAATTAACAATTGTATATTGGGATTATTATAATCTAGAAAAGAAAACTTATGACCGCATGATCAAGGGACATAAGCAACTTTCTGATAAAATTGCCTTTGGTGGCGGCGCTTGGAAATGGTCGGGTTTTGCGCCACACAATTATTTCTCTAACAGAACCACAAAACTTGCAATTCGCGCTTGTTTAGATGGTGGAATCAAAGACGTGTTCATGACAATGTGGGGTGACAACGGCGCTGAGTGTTCATCGTTTGCCGTATTACCAACGTTGTGTTATGCCGCTTGCCTTGCTCAAGGAATTACAAAAATGGCAGACGTTAATCAAAAATTCTATGAGTGTGTTGGCGTTAAGTACGACGATTTTATGTTGCTTGATGCTCCAAATCTTATAGAAAATAATAAAAACGTTGTAAACCCATCTAAATATTTCTTTTATGCAGACTGTTTTATGTCAATCTTCCAAAACACCGAAAAGGCTGAATATTGTGATAAATATGCGTCCATTGCTCGCAAATTAAAACTCGCTTCAAAAAGAGCAGGGGAATACGGCTATTTATTTGATAATCTAGCAGGCCTTTGTAAGGTTCTTTCTGTAAAGGTTGATATATGCACACGTACTCGCGATGCTTATAATAGCGGCGATAAATCACAGTTAGATGCTGTTATAGCCGACTACAAAAAGATGATTAAACTAACAAAAGCATTCTACAAAGATTTTCAAAATCAGTGGTTTATTGAAAATAAACCACACGGCTTTGATATTCAAGATATTCGTTTTGGTGCCCTTATAGGTCGTATGCAAGCATGTCTTGAAAGACTAGAATTGTATCGTGATGGTAAGATAACTAATATTCCTGAACTTGAAGAAGCGATATTACCTTTAACTGATAAAATCATTAACTACAATAGTTGGAGAAATAACGTTTCGGCTAATATGTTTGATTTCTTGTATTAAGTATGTTAAAACCCTCCCGAATTTACGGGAGGGTTTTGTTTTATAGAAGTTCAATCTCACCTAAAACGGTATTTGTTATATAGTCGTTTTTAAAACTACGTAACGTATCCATGTGAGGTTGTGTAATATGAATTTGTTGGTGCTCTTTGCTTTCCCATTGCTCAATTAGTAAAAGCTCGTTAGGATTTTTTTCTGATAGATAGTAATCATATTTTATACAACCATCTTCATTTCTAATAGCATTTAAAACGCCTGTTTCTTTTACCTTTTCGATAAAAGCCTCGCGTTTATTTGGCAAGCAATCAAACTTTACGTATATTGTGTACATAGAATTTCTCCTTTAATATTATATTATATTTATTATATAAAATCGAATGATAAATTTCAATAAAAAAATAAAGCCATCCGACTGGATGACTTTATTTAATAGTAGTTAATTATAGAGCACCAAATAGGAACTTACCAACGAAGAGAAGAGCAATAACTGTTACTGCGATATCTCTCTTTTTAAACTTACCGGTGAATAGTGTAATCAATACGTAAGATATTGAACCAATACCGATACCGTTTGCAATTGAATATGTAAGTGGCATCATAGCGAGTGTTAAGAACGCCGGAACTGCGCTACGAATATTTTCCATATTAACTTTAGAGAAGTTCTTAAGCATTAATACGCCAACAAATATAAGAGCTGGTGCAGTAGCAGCCTTAGGAATAATGCTAGCTATAGGTGACAAGAATAAGCACAACGCAAAGCAAATAGATGTTACTAAACTTGTAAGACCTGTTCTACCGCCAGCAGCAACACCAGAAGCGCATTCAACGAATGTAGTTACTGTAGACGTACCACAAACAGCGCCAGATACAGTTGCGATAGAGTCACACGCCATAGACTTGTTAATATCAATTGGGTCGCCGTTTTCGTCAAGCATATCAGCTTCTGAAGCAGCGCCATAAAGTGTACCGATAGTATCGAACATATCAACCAAGCAGAATGTTACAATAAGCATAATTACTGAGAAGATACTACCGATCATTTCGCCAGAGAAAGCGTTTTTCCAAGATTCGCCAGTAAATACTGCAGTAATACCGATATCTGCAAAATCCTTAAATGGTTGTGTCATAGAGCTTAAATCAAGGTTTGGCATTTGCCATGTTGCAAGGTAATAAATAACTGTTGTTGAAATAATACCTAAAAGAACAGCGCCCTTAACCTTGAGCTTAGAAAGAATGCTGATAATTATGAAACCGAGTAGAGCAATGATTGCGGGAGCAATTTCTGCCCACTTAGCGCCATTGATCTTAACGAACTGAACCAATGTGTATTCATTGTTTTGAATAATACCAACGTTTTGGAAACCAATAAATGCAATAAATAGACCAATACCGGCAGGAATTGCTTTTTTGATACAATCAGGCATTGCTTTTGCAATATAGCTTCTAGCGCCTGTGATAGAAAGTAACAAAAATACAAAACCAGAAATAAGTATGATAACTAAACCTGCTTGATAACCTTTTACTACGTCGCCACCACTAATAACTTGTGGTAACACAAACGAAGTAAAGAAGAACGAGTTCAGTCCCATACCGCACGCCTGAGCAAAAGGCATTTTTGCATAGAAAGCATAGAGAAGGGTACCAATAACTGCCGCAATGATTGATGCAATGTAAACTGCGTTCCAAATAGTTGAAATACCTGGAATTCCAAAACTAAAGCCAACGATTTGATTTGGATTTACAACAATGATGTATGCCATAGCAAAGAAAGTTGTAAGACCGGCTATAATTTCGGTTTTTACGTTGGAGCCACGCTCCGAGATTTTAAAGAACTTGTCCATGTCATCTCTCCTTAATATATATTGTGGTTCACACCACGATGATTATACAATATATGACAAAAAAATGCAATAGATTTAGATTTACTTTTTAAAAAATTATTTTATAAATCAATTTCACTGTAATTATTAATAAAAATATCTGCTATTTCTTTTACTTCATTAGGGTTTCTTTGGCTTTCGTCAAATATACCCACAACGTTATAACCATTTGTCTTTGCGGTTTTTACGGCGTAAATTGCGTCTTCAAAAACCCAAGTTGTTTTAATATCGACACCCAATTCTTCGCGAACTACGTCATATACCTTTGGATACGCCTTTGATGCGCCTACTGTGTATGTCGAATATATAGAAGTAAAATAATGCAGCATATTAAATTTTTCGAGCAGGGGAATTAAAGCCGCTTCGCCCGTAGCGGTAGCAATACCCATTTTAACGCCTTTTGCTTTTAACTTTTCAAGAAAAGGAATAATATCATTTTTAGGAACAGCTTTTTCAAGATATTTATCTTTTAAAAGTTCAAAAAACATTGATAGTAATTCTTCAACACTTTCTTTAAGATTAAATCTTTCTTTAGCTAGTGGAATAGCGTCCATCAAAAACAAACCGCTAATATCCTTTTTGTCTTGTTCTGTAAGTTCTACGCCAATGTTTTTTAAAAACTCAAATTTCAAGCCTTTCCATATCGGCATAGAGTCAAACAGTGTTCCGTCGAAATCAAAAATTGCACCAGTAATATTCATATAAACTCCAATTTATTTTTTTATAAGTTCTACTGTGTATCCGCGTTCTTGCATCAAATCAGCAATTGCGCCATCACCGATAACATGAGCAGAACCAACGCAAATAAAAACTTCTTTACCGGATTTTAAAGCGGTTTCTGCGTAATTGGTCATATTTATATTTCGGTTAACGGTCATCGCATCGTTATATTCTTTATATAAAGCTAACTCATATTCGGAAAATTCGCTTGTATCTTCTATTAAATATTCCGCAAATTCTTTCTCGTTACCCGATGCCCATAAATCAAGCATCATTTCAATTCCGCTTTCAACAGTATCGAGATCACGGGACATTTCTACGCTTTCTTCAAGTAAAAAAATTTGTAATTCTTCCGAATAATTTGAAAGCATCGAATATTGAAATTCGCAAGACTCTATTTCATATATTTCTTTATTTTTGTCATTTGCGCGATTGATAAGATGTCTATCAATACCCAAATCGTAATTTGCGCCTAATTCTTCAAAAATAACGTTTTCTATTATCGAGCACCAAAAGGACGCGTTAAAGTAATTGTATTGTGGCAAATATGAATCATACTCTTTCAATACGTTAACGGCATCATTATATAATTCTTCCGATATATGGTCGTAAATCTTACTTCCATCAGCATACATAAAAAGTTGCAAATCTTTTGATTGCTGTATGTAGTTTTTTTCATAAGCTACAATATCAGCCTCAACCGCAAGCGTGTCTGCCGAATCGAATGCGTTTAATACGTAATCGGGTAGGGGGTAGTATTCTTCGCGACCAATATGTATTGAGCCAAATAGCCAAAGCACGTTACCGTTATCGTCGGTTACTTTATATAAAAGCGGTTGATTACCTTGACTTTGGTCATCGTTGCTTGAGGTACTGATATTTTCTGTTGATGAATTTGGTGTTTGAGAGTAGTTTGTCGTGGTTTTATTGGTGCATGCAGTTAACGACATACACAAAATAAAAGCTAATAACCAAGCTATGATTTTTTGGAATTTCATTAGTGCCACCATCCCGTTAAATTTATTTATATTTCATTTTTAATATACCATATTAGAACGATTAAGTAAAGAAAAAAGCTTTAAAAATTATTGCAAAAACATTGCCCAAAACCCTTGATTTTTTCGACATAAAATGATATAATGCATAAGATTGAAATAGTGTGGGTATTTTTAATTTTGTAAATCGATACCATTATTATCGATATTATCTATATTGATTTTAAAACGCACTAATTCAAAATCAAGACAAGGGGGAACGAAGATGGAAAAGGTTTCTATTTCAAAGGCAACTTTAGGTAGGATACCAAGATATCTAAATTTCCTAAAAGAATTGTCTGTAGATAACGTTCCGTACATATCTGCTACAACTATTTCAAAAGAACTTAATCTGGGCGAGGTTCAAGTGCGAAAAGACCTTGCCGCCGTAAGTGGCGCCGGAAAACCCAGACTTGGTTATGAGACAGAGTTTCTAATTGAACAGTTAGAGGATTGTCTAGGTTACAAACAATTAACCAATGCCGTATTAGTTGGCGCGGGTAAGTTAGGTAGAGCGCTACTTCAGTATGATGGTTTTGAACATTTTGGAGTAAAAATTAAAGCGGCTTTTGATTCTAATGATAAAGTTATCAATTTTGATTCCAGGACAGAAATTTTACCGATTAGCCAATTTGATACTTTTTGTAAAGAAAACAATATATGCCTTGGCATAATTACGGTAGGCGAAGGTTCGGCGCAGGACGTATGTAATCAAATGGTACAAAGCGGTATAAAAGCAATTTGGAATTTTGCTCCGTGTAAATTACAAGTTCCAAACGGCATTTTACTTCAAAACGAAAATTTGGCATTATCTTTGGCCCATTTGAGAAATCAACTTTCTCGCGGTCAAGGTTCAATAGTTTAAAAATATTATTACATATATTTCAGGGGGAAAAACAATGAAGGTTACAGTATGTATTGGTAGTTCATGCCACGTGAAAGGTTCACGTCAGGTTGTAGAAACATTACAACAACTTATTTCTGACAACAATCTTTCCGAAAAAGTAGAACTTGCAGGTACTTTTTGCATGGGTAAATGTCAACAAGGCGTTTGTGTAAACGTTGATGATGATTTTTATTCAGTAACTCCAGATAGCGCTGCCTACTTCTTTGAAGAAAACATTAAAGCGAAGGTATAAGATTATGATTATACAAGTATGTGTTGGTAGTTCTTGTCATCTAAAGGGTTCGCCCGAAATCGTAGAGCTTTTGCAAAACGCAGTTGCAGAATATCATCTAGACAACGACGTAACACTCGCCGGTAGTTTTTGTATTGGTAAGTGCAATCGCGAGGGTGTTACAATTCAAGTTGACGACGATATTCATATCGGTATTACAAAAGAAAACTTTAAAGAATTTTTTACAGAACAGGTACTTAAAAAGTTAGGAAAGGTGTAACGGTATATGCCCAATTGTTTGACTTTAAAAAAATCCAATTGTAAAAACTGTTATAAATGTATTCGTCATTGTCCCGTTAAGGCTATTCGCTTTTCGGGAAATCAGGCGCACATTATCGGTAACGAGTGTATTTTGTGTGGTCAGTGTTTTGTTGTATGTCCACAAGACGCAAAGCAAATAGTTGACGAAACCGAAAAAGTAAAGGTACTGCTTCAAAGTGGCGATCCTGTTGTTGTTAGCCTTGCTCCGTCGTTTATCGCCAACTATGATGGTGTTGGCATTACAGCCATACGTGACGCGCTTAAAAAGTTAGGTTTTTACGACGTAGAAGAAACCGCTATCGGCGCTACAATCGTTAAAAACGAATATGAAAGAATGCTTCGCGAGGATGAAAGAGACGTTATTATTTCTTCTTGCTGTCATTCTATTAACCTACTAATTCAAAAACATTACCCACAAGCGCTTGAATATTTGGCAGACGTTATTTCTCCGATGCAGGCGCACTGTAATGATATTAAAAATAGAATACCTAATGCAAAGACCGTATTTATCGGTCCGTGTGTTGCAAAAAAAGATGAAGCCGAGCATTACGAGGGCATTGTTGACGCGGTTCTTACTTTTGAAGAATTGACAAGATGGCTAGCAGAAGAGGGAATAGTGCTTAACGGCGAAATGGACAACGAGGTTAATTCTCGCGCGCGTTTCTTCCCAACAACCGGCGGCGTTCTCAAGACAATGGCTCAAGACATACCGGGTTATACTTATCTCGCACTTGATGGCGTTGATAACTGTATCGCAGCAATTAAAGACGTTTTAAACGGCAATATTCATAAGTGCTTTATTGAAATGTCTGCTTGCGTGGGTAGCTGTGTTGGCGGTCCTGTTATGGAAAAATATCACCGCACCGAAACGGTAAGAGATTATATCACTATCGCCAAGTATGCCGGAGCAAAAGATTTTGAAGTTTCACAGCCAAAACCAATGGCGCTTCAAAAGAATTTTGAATATATTGAACAAAGATATCAAACACCATCTGATATTGAAATTCAAAATATTCTTCGTCAAATGGGCAAATTTAAACCTTCTCAAGAACTTAACTGTGGCTCTTGCGGTTATAACACTTGCCGTGAAAAAGCAATTGCTATTATTCAAGGCAAGGCTGAAATTTCAATGTGCTTGCCTTATTTGAAGGACAAGGCCGAGAGTTTCTCTGACACAATTGTAAATAATTCCCCCAATGGTCTTATCGTTTTAAATGAGAATCTCGAGGTTCAACAAATTAACAATTCCGCTAGAAGAATGATGAACATTCGCTCTGCTAACGACGTTTTGGGCGATCAAGTAATTCGTATTCTTGATCCTACCGCTTTTATGAACGTATTAAAAAGCGGTCGCGACGTACGTGACGAGAGAGTTTATCTTGCTGAATATAATCGTTACGTTGAGCAATCAATCGTATATGATAAGGAATCGCATCTTCTTGTTACAATTATGCGTGACGTTACCGATGAACAAAACGAACGCGAAAAGAAAGAAAACATCAGTCGTCAAACAATTGAGGTTGCCGATAAGGTTGTTGATAAACAAATGCGTATCGTTCAAGAAATTGCGTCACTACTTGGTGAAACTGCGGCCGAAACAAAGATCGCCCTTGCAAAGTTGAAGGAGTCTATCCAAGATGAATGATTTATGTGCTGATATAGGATATAAAAGTATAAATCATTACGGCGAACAACTTTGCGGTGATCATATCGACGTTGTCGAGCCTAGTGATGATTCTACGGTTATAGTATTGTCAGACGGTCTAGGAAGCGGTGTAAAGGCGAGTATTCTTTCAACTCTTACTTCAAAAATTATTTCAACCATGTTGGCTGAAGGGTTGTCGTTAGAAGAGTGTGTAGAAACAATTGCCGCGACTTTGCCTGTTTGTTCGGTACGAGGCGTAGCTTATTCTACTTTTACTATTATACATCTAAAAAACAATGAGGTTGCCGAACTAATACAGTATGATAATCCGCACGCTATAATTATTCGTGATGAACAGGTTTGGGATTACCCTAAAACTGAAATGAATATTGGTGGCAAAAAGATTTACAAATCTGTTATAAAGTTGCAAGAAAACGATATATTCGTTGCAATGAGTGATGGTTGTCCTCACGCAGGTATTGGTACCGCGTTTAACTTTGGTTGGAAGCGTGAAGAAATTGCTCAATTTATGGAGTCACTTTCTCATGCAGGTTATACTGCCAAAACGCTTTCTACAATGCTTGTTGATGAATGCGACAAGTTATATGGTTACAAGCCGGGCGATGACGCTACTGCGTGCGTTGTTCGTATTAGAAAACGCGTACCAATGAATATGTTATTTGGTCCTCCATTTAATCGTGATGATGCTGACCGCATGATGTCGCTTTTCTTCTCAAAAGAGGGTAAGCATATTATCTGTGGTGGTACTACTTCATCTATTGCGGCCAAATTCTTGCGTAAGCCATTAAAGGCGAGTCTAAATTTTGAAAAAAGCGATATTCCACCAACAGCTACAATTGAGGGTGTTGACCTTGTTACAGAGGGCGTTATTACCGTCAATCGTGTTGTTGAATATGCAAACGACTATCTAGGCGAAAACAAACATTATGAACAATGGAGTTTTAACCGTGATGGCGCATCGCTTATTTGCCGATTGCTTTTTGAAGAAGCAACCGATATTAATTTTTACGTAGGCAGAGCGGTAAATCCCGCTCACCAAAACCCAGATCTACCAATTAATTTTAATATTAAAATGAATTTGGTGGACGAGCTATCTAAATGCCTAAGAAAAATGGGCAAGAAGATAAAAGTAAGTTACTTCTAAGGAGAAAAATTATGGGAGTAAGAAAGTTTGATACAAAGGTACAGCACTTAAAATACAAAGTGCTTCGCGAAGTAGCACGTCATGCTTGGAACGACACCTTGCTTGATAATCTTCTCAGTATTCCAGAGACGATTGCACCGGGTAAAACTCCGACAATGAGATGTTGTGTTTATAAAGAACGCGCTATTTTATCTGAACGTGTAAAAATGGTTATGGGTGGCGACAAAGACAACCCTAACGTTATTCAGGTAATTGATATCGCTTGCGATGAATGCCCATCTGCCGGTTATGAAGTTACTGATTCATGTCGTGGTTGTTTGGCTCACCGTTGCGAAGACGTATGTAAACGTGGCGCAATAACTTTTGATCAAAATCACGTAGCGCATATCGATAAATCAAAGTGTGTTGAATGTGGTCAGTGTGCAAAGGTTTGTCCATTTACGGCTATCATCAATCGCAAACGTCCTTGTCAAAATGCGTGCAAGGTAAAGGCTATTTCTATTAATGAAGATAACGCTGCTGCAATTGATAACAGCAAATGTATTCAATGTGGCGCTTGCGTATATCAGTGTCCTTTTGGCGCGATAACCGATAAATCATATATTCTCGACGTAATTGACATGATTAAAAAGAGTGAGAACAATCAAAAGTATAAGGTTTATGCTATTGTTGCTCCATCAATTTCCAGCCAGTTTGTTTATGCAAAATTAGGTCAGGTAATTAAGGGACTTAAAGAACTTGGTTTCTTTACGGTTATTGAAGCGGCTCTTGGCGCTGATATGGTAGCACAAGCAGAATCACAAGAACTTGCTGAAAAAGGATTTTTAACAAGTTCATGTTGTCCTGCATTTGTTCAGTACATTAAATCTGCATTCCCGGATTTATTACCACTTGTGTCACATAATCTTTCTCCTATGGCAGCACTTGCACAGTATATTAAGAAAACTGATAAGGATGCAAAGGTTGTATTTATAGGACCATGTACCGCCAAAAAGGCAGAAGCGCAGCTCGAAAGTGTAAAACCACACGTAGATGCGGTTATGACTTTTGAAGAATTGCAAGCGCTCTATGATAGCAAAGACGTTGATATTACAACACTAGGTGAAGACGTGCTTGATAATGCGTCATACTTTGGTAGAATCTTTGCTCGTTTAGGCGGTCTTTCTGATGCAGTAGCTCAAGGTCTTAAAGAACAAAATATTGAATTTGATTTAAAGGCTATCGCTTGCGATGGTATTGAAGAATGTCGTATGGCGCTTCTTAAAAAGAGCAAAAACGTTCTTGACGCTAACTTTATCGAGGGTATGGCGTGTGTCGGCGGTTGTATTGGCGGCGCGGGTTGCTTAACTCATGGCGAAAAGAACAAGGCCGAAGTTGACAAGTACGGCAGAGAAGCATTTGAAAAAACAATTAGCGACGCAGTTGCTATTTTAAAATAATTAAGTTTGAGGAGTAAAATCATGAATAAAATTACCGTAATTGGTTCTGGTAACGTTGGTTCTACCATTGCCTATACACTTACAATCATGGGAATCGCATCTGAGATTGTTATGATTGACGTTAACGAAGAAAAATCACTTGGTGAAGCGCTTGATATTAGACAGGGCGTATCATTCTGTAATCCTGTTTCGGTTTATGCAGGTTCTTATGCAGACGCTGTAAATTCTGATATCGTTGTTATTACTTCTGGTATGGCAAGAAAGCCAGGTCAGTCAAGACTAGATCTTGCTCAGGCTAACGTTGATATCATCAAGAGCATTGCAGATAAAATTGTTCCTGTAGCTCCAAAAGCTACATACGTTATCGTTAGTAATCCTGTTGACGTTTTAACCTACGTTTTCTTAAAGCATACAGGTTTACCACAAGAACGCGTAATCGGTTCTGGTACAGTTCTTGATACTGCAAGACTTCGTTCAAGAATTTCAGAATATTATTCTGTAAACCAAAAGAACGTTCACGCTTACGTTTTGGGTGAGCACGGCGACAGTTCATTTGTGCCATGGTCACTTGCTAATATCTCTAACGTACCTGTTGAAACGTTTAGCGACGCAATTCAAACAAAGGAAATCTATCCTGAGTTTATTTTAAAGGACGTAGAAGACTATATGCGCAAATCGGGTGCTAGAATTATTCAGCGCAAGGGCGCTACATTCTATGCAGTATCTATTTCTGTTTGCCATATATGTAAATCAATCCTTAGTGGTATTGATACAACTCTTACCGTATCAACAATGCTTAATGGTGAATATGGTATCGATGACGTATGTTTAAGCCTTCTTAACGTTGTAGGCGATAAGGGTGCGCACGCTAAGATTATGCTTCCTCTTAACGAAGAAGAAACAGCAGCGCTCCACAACAGCGCAAAGGTACTTAAAGATTTGATTAACAGTCTTGATATATAAGAAAGGAAAAAAGATAATGGAATATCGTATTGAACATGACTCAATGGGCGAAATGAAAGTTCCTGCTGACCGTCTTTGGGCAGCGCAAACTCAAAGAAGCCACGAAAACTTTGAAATTGGCGTAGGTATTGAAACAATGCCACGTGAAATAATTCACGCATTTGGCGTACTTAAAAAGGCGGCTGCTATCACAAATCATGCCCTCCGTCCTGAAAAGATGACTGCTGAAAAGCTAGACGCTATCAAGGCTGCTTGTGATGAAATCATGGCAGGCGAGCTTAACGGTCATTTTCCACTTGTTGTATGGCAGACAGGCTCTGGTACACAGTCTAACATGAACTCTAACGAGGTTATTGCTAACCGTGGTAATCAAATTGCCGGCAAAGCTCTTTTACATCCAAACGATGACTCAAATATGAGCCAGTCTTCTAACGATACTTTCCCAACTGCTATGCATATTGCAGCAGTATTAAGTCTTGAAGATAAGCTTATTCCTGCAGTTGAGGAATTAATTGCTACATTTAACAGACTTGAAAAAGAAAACGAAGGTATTGTTAAGAGTGGTAGAACACATCTTCAAGATGCAACACCTATCACATTTAGTCAAGAAATTAGCGGTTGGCGTTCAAGCCTTGAAAAAGACGTTGAACTTATCAAGCGTTCTATTGATCCACTTCGTGAATTAGCGCTTGGTGGTACTGCGGTAGGTACCGGTCTTAACGCTCCAAAGGGCTTTGATACAGGCGTTGCTGAAGAAGTTTCAAAAATTACTGGTAAAAAGTTTGTTACCGCTGCTAACAAGTTCCATGCTCTTACTTCAAAAGATGAACTTGTATTTGCTCACGGTGCAGTAAAAGCACTTGCTTGCGATATGATGAAGATAGCTAACGACGTTCGTTGGTTGGCATCTGGTCCACGTGATGGTCTTGGTGAAATCTTTATTCCTGAAAATGAGCCGGGTTCTTCTATCATGCCAGGTAAGGTTAACCCAACACAGTGCGAGGCTGTAACAATGGTTGCAGTTCAAGTAATGGGTAACGACGTGGCTATTGGTATGGCTGCTTCTCAAGGTAACTTTGAACTTAACGTATTTATGCCTGTTTGCATTTATAATTTCTTGCAGTCAGCTCGTCTTTTGGCTGAAGCAATTGTTTCATTCAACAAGAACTGCGCTGTTGGTATTAAAGCAAACAAAGAAAAGATGCACCACAACTTGCATAACTCTTTGATGCTCGTTACCGCTCTTAATCCATATATCGGTTATGAAAATGCTGCAAAGACTGCTAAAAAGGCATTTAAAGATAACATTTCACTAAAAGAAGCTTGCGTTGAACTCGGCTTCTTAACTGCTGAAAGATTTGATGAGGTTTTCCATCCGGAAGAGATGGTATAAATCGGAGGTAAATAAATGAAGGTTAGTTATTTCCCTGGATGTACCTTAAAAAACAAGGCAAAAGATCTTGATATGTACGCATACAAGTCAGCTGAAGTTTTAGGTGTTACTCTAGAAGAAATTGAAAACTGGCAATGCTGCGGCGGTGTTTTTACAACCGCAAATGATGAAGTTGCTACAAAGCTTTCTTCAATCCGCGCATTGAAATATGCAGGCGATAAAGAACAACCACTTGTTACTGTTTGTTCCGCTTGTCATAACGTTATAAAACAAACCAATCATGCAATGCAAACAAATTCTGCATTTGCTGATAAGGTTAATCGTTATATGGCTGCTGATGGTTCATATAAGGGTGAAACCGAAGTGTATCATTACCTTGAAATGTTGCGTGACCTAGTAGGTTTTGACGTAATTAAAGAGAAGGTAGTTAATACTCTAAAGGGCAAAAAGATTGCAGCATATTATGGTTGCTTGCTTTTGCGTCCTAACAAGGTTATGAGAATGGATGATCCTGAAAATCCAACCATAATGGAAGATTTAATTAAATCTTTGGGTGCTGACGCAGTAGTTTATGCAAAAAGAAACGAATGCTGCGGTGGTTATATTTCACTAGAGAGTCCAGACGCTGCTAAAAAGAATAGTATTGCAATTATTGAAAACGCAAAGGTTAATGGCGCACAGATGATAATTACTGCATGTCCACTTTGTAAGTATAATCTTGAAAAGTGCGGCGCAGATATTCCGGTTGTTTATTTTACCGAGCTTTTGGCCGAGGCTCTTGGCGTAAAGGAGGATACAAATGCATAACAATAAGTATCTTCGCGATGAAATTATACGTATCAGTGGCGCTGACGTTAGTAAATGTATGCGTTGTGGTAAATGCTCTGCAACGTGTCCTGCATACGATGAGATGGAATATCATCCACACCAGTTTGTAAACATGGTTGAATGTGGTGATATTGAACCACTTCTTAATTCAGAGTCGCTATATAAATGTTTATCGTGTTTTGCTTGTATCGACAGATGTCCTCGCGGTGTTCAACCTGCAAAGGTTGTAGAGGCAGTTCGTCTTACCGCTATAAGAAAACAAGGTGCAAACCATATTACTGCTGACGATATTCCTGCTGTTGTAGATGCTGATACACCACAACAGTTGCTAGTTAGCGCATTTAGAAAATATACAAAGTAAAGGAGGAAAAGACAAATGCAAAGAGTTGGTGTTTTTGTATGTTGGTGTGGTAGTAACATTGCTGGTACAGTTGACGTAGAAGCAGTGTCAGAAGCCTTGAAAAGCGAACCTGGTGTAGTCTTTTCCACCAATTATCAATATATGTGTTCACAAGCAGGTCAAGATATGATTAAAGACGCTGTAAAAGAACACAATCTTACTGGTATCGTAGTATGTTCTTGTTCACCAAGAATGCACGAAGCAACCTTCCGCAAAACCGCGGCGGCTGCTGGTCTTAATCCATATATGGTTGAGATTGCAAATATTCGTGAACAGTGTTCTTGGGTACATAAAGACGTACTCACAGGTACCGAAAAAGCTATTATTTTAGGTAAAGCAGCGGTTGCTAAGGTTAATCTTAATACTCCACTTATTCCTGGTGAATCACCAGTTACAAAGCGTGCTTTGGTTATTGGTGGCGGCATTGCCGGTATTCAAACCGCTCTTGATATTGCTGACGCAGGTTTTGAGGTAGATATTGTCGAAAAGAAACCTACAATCGGTGGTAAAATGGCACAGCTCGATAAAACTTTCCCAACACTTGACTGTGCCGCTTGTATCTTGACACCTAAAATGGTTGACGTAGCACAAAACGAGAAGATTAGAATTTTCTCATATAGTGAAGTTACCGAGGTACAAGGTTTTGTTGGTAACTTTGATGTAACTATCAAGAAAAACGCCCGATATGTTAAAGAAGAAATTTGTACCGGTTGTGGCGCTTGTGTTGAAAAGTGTCCAATGAAGAAGATTCCTAACGAGTTTAATCTTGGTATGGATAATCGTAGTGCTATTTATATTCCTTTTGCACAAGCAGTGCCAAAGGTTGCTACCATTGATCCAAACGCTTGTAATATGCTTAAAAACGGCAAATGTGGCGTTTGTTCAAAGGTTTGCGCAGCAGGCGCTATTGACTATACACAAAAAGATGAATATATCAATGAAAAGTATGGCGCTATCGTTGTAGCAACAGGCTTTAATCCGATTAGCATGGATAAGTTTGACGAGTTTGCTTACAATCAGTCAAAAGACGTTATCACTTCACTTGAATTTGAGCGTCTTACTAATGCGGCAGGTCCTTCTGCCGGTAAGTTGGTTCGTCCATCTGACGGTAAACATCCACATACTATCGTTTTTGTACAGTGTGTAGGCTCTCGTTGTGAGTCATGCGCAGAAAAGGGTAAAGAATATTGCTCAAAGATTTGCTGTATGTATACTGCAAAACACGCAATGCTTACTCGTGATAAATATCCGGATACTGAGGTTTACGTATTCTATATTGACGTACGTACACCAGGTAAAAACTTCGACGAATTTTATCGTCGTGCTGTTGAAGAATACGGTGTTAAATACGTTAAGGGCATGGTAGGTAAGGTAACACCAGAAGGCGATAAGTTAAAGGTTCAAGCATCTGACCTAATTGCTAACAAGCAGTTACACATTGATGCCGATTTGGTTGTATTAGCTGCTGCTATCGAGCCTGATAAATCGGCTCGTCCGCTTGCTACAATGCTTACAGCTAGTATGGATACAAACGATTTCTTTACCGAGGCTCATCCAAAGCTTCGTCCTGTAGAGAGCCCAACTGCCGGTGTGTTCCTTTCCGGCGCTTGTCAAGGACCAAAAGATATTCCAGAAACCGTATCACAAGCTGGTGCAGCGGCTTCTAAAGTTATTGGTCTTCTTGCAAAAGACAAACTTACAGGTAACCCTTGCGTTGCAAATTCTAACGAACTTATGTGTAATGGTTGTTCTTCTTGCGCAAACGTTTGTCCTTATGGTGCAATCAGTTACGAAGACAAAGAATTCCGTATGCCAGATAGAACAACAAAGGTAAGAAGAGTAGCTGTTGTTAATCCTGCGGTTTGTCAGGGTTGTGGCGCGTGTACCGTTGCTTGTCCTTCGGGTGCTATGGACCTTAAGGGATTTGCAAATTCACAAATTATGGCGGAGGTTGACGCAATATGCAAGTAAATGAATATAAGCCTTTAATTGTTGCATTTTGCTGCAACTGGTGTTCTTATGCGGGTGCTGACCTTGCCGGTAACAATCGCTTGGCATATCCTGCTGACGTTAAAATTATTCGTGTGCCATGTTCATGCCGTGTAAATCCTATGTTTATTTTGCGTGCATTTCAGCGTGGTGCTGACGGTGTAATTATTTGTGGTTGTCACCCGGGTGACTGTCACTATACTTCGGGTAACTATTATACCCGTCGTCGTATGGCGGCTCTTTTCTCAATGCTAGATTACTTAGGTATTGAAAAAGAACGTACCCGCGTTGAGTGGGTATCTGCTGCTGAAGGCGCTAAGTTTGCTGCAACTATGAATGATTTTGCAAAAACAGTAGCTTCACTCGGCGAAAACAAAAGATTGGAGGATTTAAGATGCAAAAAATAACTCGTGATCAATTAGTTAGCAAAGCATCAGAACTCCTTTCTAACGGTACTGTTTGTTGTGTTCTAGGTTGGGGAATGGGTGAGTTCGATTACGACGTAACTCCTACCGTTTTCAATACAGTTGAAGAACTTAACAATGGTTTTGTTTTCAATGATTTCTGTGGCGCTAACTTCTCTAAATATTTAGTATCAAAGGCTGCTAAATGCGATGGAAAAATCCTTGTTTTATTAAAGCCTTGTGATACTTATAGTTTTAATCAACTTTTAACCGAGCATCGCTTTGATAGGGAAAAGGTTTACGTTGTAGGTATACCATGCGAGGGTATGGCTGACGTATCAAAAGTTAAGGCAATTTGTGGTGAAGGTATATTAGCTATCAGCTCAAATGGCGATAACATAAACGTAACAACACTTTATGATGAAAATCCAATTGTTATAAATGCTGCTGACGTTTTAGCAGAGCGTTGTGTTAATTGCAAGAGCAAAAAGCACGTTGCTTATGATGAACTTTTGGGTGATGAGGGCGAAGTTATCGAGTCAAATCGTTTTGATGAGGTTGCTCGTCTTGAGGCAATGAGCGCTGATGAAAGATTTGCTTTTTGGCAAAACGAACTTTCACGTTGTATTCGTTGCAACGCTTGTCGTGACGCTTGTCCTGCATGTACTTGTGAAAAATGTGTTTTTGACAATCCAAATTCTGGTGTTGAAAACAAATCACCTGCAAATAGTTTTGAAGAAAAACTATTCCATATTATTCGTGCATATCACGTAGCAGGTCGTTGTACTGACTGCGGTGAATGTTCACGTGTTTGCCCACAAAATATTCCTCTTCACCTGCTTAACCGTAAATTCATCAAAGATATAAATGAATTTTACGGCGACTATCAAGCAGGTGAAGAGGTTGGTATGCGTGCTCCTTTGGTTAACTATACAACCGAAGATTTAGAGCCGGGCGAGGTTTTTGATAGGGGGGCTGACAATGCGTAAGTGTTCTCTTGATAAAATTAATCTTATTTTTGCTGAGATTGCAAAAAACGCTGAGCTCTATCTTCCTGTCGATCAAAACGACGGAAGCGCCGCTTACAAGAAGTGGGAGGAAGGTACCGCTTGGAGCAACAAACTCAACACTGTTAAAAGCCCTAAAGACTTCTTTTTTCCTCAAACTGAAGATTTAATGCAGTTTAAAACTCAAGGCAAAAACATCGAAATAGTTGATACTAGATCAGCTCTCCAAGATTTTGTTATATTTGGTGTTAGAGCGTGTGACGTAAAGAGCTTTGATATACTTGATCGTGTATTTTTAAGCGAACCTGTAGATAGTTTCTACGCGTCACGCAGAAAACACGGCGTTATCATTTCTCTTGCGTGTACAAGACCTTCAGAAACTTGTTTCTGCAAGACTTTTGATATTGACCCTGCAAATCCAACAGGCGATATTTCTGCTTGGAAAACCGAAAGCGAAATTTTCTTTGCGGCTAATACCGAAAAGGGCGCAGCGCTACTTGATAAACTTTCTTCACTTACCGAAGAATGCGACGATGCTGCTGTATTAGAGCAAAAGGAAAAGATAAACGCTATTATGGATAAGCTACCACTTAAGAATCTTACAACAGATGCTTTTGGCGGCGGTAAAACAAACGAACTCTTTAACGCTCCTGAATGGGACGAGTTATCTAGCGCGTGTTTAGGTTGCGGCACCTGTACTTTTGTGTGTCCTACTTGTCAATGCTATGATATTAAAGACTTTAACACCGGTAACGGCGTTGTTCGTTTTAGATGTTGGGATTCTTGTATGTATTCCGACTTTACAAAGATGGCGCATGGTAACAACCGTCTAACTCAAAAAGAACGTTTCCGTCAGAGATTTATGCACAAGCTTGTATATTATCCTGAAAACAATGATGGTTTATTTAGCTGTGTAGGTTGTGGTCGCTGTCTTGCAAAATGCCCAATTTCTATGAATATTGTTAAGGTAATGAAAAAGATTGGAGGAAAAAAAGATGAATAATATTAACGAAACTTTAATTCCAAAAATCGGTGTTATTACCGATGTTCGTATCGATACACCAGACATAAAAACGTTTAGAGTTGTAACTCCAGATGGTAAAAAAGCGTTTGACCACAGACCAGGTCAGTGCGCAATGCTTTCAGTACCTGGTGTTGGCGAAGCAATGTTTTCTATTACCTCTTCACCAACAAATGAAGAGTATATGGAGTTTTCTATTAAAAAGTGTGGCTGTGTAACCGATTGGCTACACCAAGCTGAACCGGGTCAACAAATCACTATTCGTGGACCTTATGGTGAACCATTCCCGGTTGACGACGTTTTTGCTGGCAAGGATCTTTTGTTTATTGCGGGCGGTGTTGGTCTTGCACCTCTTCGTTCTGTAATCAACTACTGCCGTCATTATCGTGATCGTTATGGTAAAATTGATATCGTTTACGGTTCTCGTAGTAAAGACGATCTTCTTGACTATAAAGAAATTATCGAAGAGTGGTCAACCGATACCGGCGTAAACGTTCACTTGACTATCGATAATCCTCAAGAAGGTTGGGATGGCCACGTAGGTTTTGTTCCAAATTACGTAAAAGAACTTGGATTTGATACTAACAAGGTAGCCGTTTTGTGCGGACCACCTATTATGATTAAATTTACACTTGATGGACTTTGTGAAATCGGTTTTGATAAAACTAACGTTTACACAACACTCGAACTTCGCATGAAATGCGGTGTAGGTAAGTGCGGTAGATGTAACGTTGGCGCAAAGTACGTTTGCAAAGATGGTCCGGTCTTTCGTTGTGACGAATTGGAAGAGCTTCCAAGCGAGTATTAAAGGAGAAAAAACATGGAAAAAATGGTTAATATTTACCTTTATGGTAAAAAATACGAGGTTCCTTCAAGCCTCACCATAATGAACGCTATGGAATATGCTGGTTATCAGCTTGTTCGTGGCGTTGGTTGTCGTTGTGGTTTCTGTGGCGCATGTGCAACAATTTACCGCATTAAAGGTCAACAAGAGATCAAGACTTGTCTTGCTTGTCAAACAAAGGTAGAGGACAATATGTATATTGCAACTCTTCCTTTCTTCCCACTTGTTAAAAAGCCTTATGAAATCGAAAACGTTAAACCTACCGAGCAGATTATGATGCAATTGTATCCTGAAATTTATGCTTGTATCGGTTGTAACGCTTGTACCAAGGCTTGTACCCAGGAACTTAACGTTATGCAGTACATCGCATTCGCACAACGCGGCGATTTTGAAAAATGCGCAGAAGAGTCATTTGACTGCGTAATGTGCGGTGTTTGTTCATCACGTTGTCCTGCTGGTATTACTCATCCTCAGGTTGGCTTGCTTGCTCGCCGTCTAAATGGTAAGTATCTAGCTCCTGAAACACAACACCTTTTAGAGCGTGTTGCAGAGGTTGAAAATGGTGGTTGTGAAGCCGATCTTCAAGAAATTATGAAGAAGACTGCTGAAGAACTTAAAGAAATGTATAATAATCGTGATTTTGAGAAATAAGGAGGTGCGATAGAATGTATACACAGGAAATGTTAGAATCCATAAAAAAGGTTGAGGCTACCCGTGAGGAGCGTCTTAAACAGGTTCTCGCAGGCAATCATCCTAGAAGAATGACTGCCGAAGAAAAAGATCAGGTTTTGCTTGAAAATCATCCTGACCACATTAAATCGCAGTTTGCCGAACTCAAAATTGGTCCAAACAAGGGTGAAAAAGTGCCTCTAGAACTTGCAGAAACATTGCAAGCAAATCCTAGAGTAAATCCTGACGATATTGATCTTTCTAAGGTTGATTACGATGTTGACGTTCTCGTTATCGGTGGCGGCGGCGCAGGTTCTGCAGCAGCTATTATGGCACACGAAAACGGCGCAAACGTTATGATCGTTACTAAGCTTCGCCATGGTGACGCTAACACAATGATGGCTGAAGGTGGTATTCAGGCTGCCGATAAACCAAACGATAGCCCAGCTCAACACTATCTTGACGTTATGGGTGGCGGTCACTTCAAAAACGTTCCAGAGCTTGTTTACAAGCTTGTAAACGATGCTCCTGTATGTATCAAGTGGCTAAACGACCTTGGCGTTATGTTTGATAAAGAAGCTGATGGTACAATGGTTACAACCCATGGTGGCGGTACTTCAAGAAAGCGTATGCACGCTTGTAAGGACTACTCAGGCGCAGAAATCATGAGAGTTTTGCGTGATGAGGTTCAAAACCGTCAAATTCCGGTTGTTGATTTTACTTCTGCTATCGAAATTATCAAGGATGAAAACGGTAAGGCTGCTGGTGCGGTTCTTATGAATATGGAAACCAACGAGATTCTTATTGCTCGCGCTAAAACTGTTGTTATTGCAACAGGTGGTGCTGGTCGTATGCACTATCAAGGTTTCCCAACTTCTAACCACTACGGTGCTACTGCCGATGGTCTTGTTATGGCTTATCGTGCAGGCGCTCCACTACTATATGCTTATACATTACAGTACCATCCAACAGGTGCTGCTTATCCTTCGCAGATTTTTGGTGCGCTTGTTACCGAAAAGGTTCGTTCTATTGGCGCTCAGCTTATTAACTGTGATGGCGAAGCATTTATGTACCCACTCGAAACACGTGACGTTTGCGCATCAAGCGTTATTAGAGAATGTCGCAAGGGTAAGGGTGTTGATACTTTTGACGGCGGTAAGGGTATTTGGCTTGACTCTCCAATGATCGAAAAGATTCATGGCGAGGGTACAATCGAAAAGAGAATTCCTGCTATGATGCGTATGTATCTTAAGTATGGTATTGATATGCGTAAGCAACCAATCCTTATTTACCCAACTCTCCACTACCAAAACGGCGGTATCAAGATTGCTGCAAACGGTATGGCAGACGTTGAAAACCTCTTTGTTGCGGGTGAGGCGGTAGGCGGTATCCATGGCGAAAATCGTCTTATGGGTAACTCATTGCTCGATATTATCGTATTTGGTCGTAATGCAGGTATTAACGCTGCAAAGGCGGCTAAAGATACTGCTGTTGCTGAAAAATTGAGCCTTGACCACGTTAAGAGCTTTATGAAAGAAATGGATGACGCAGGCATCAAGACCGATGCTGTTTCTCCAAAACTTTTACCACGTTATACTCACGGCAATCCATTGTTTGATGAGCCTAACGCAAAGTTTATGAAATAATTTAGTTTGAGCGGGCAAGGGAACTGTCCGCTCAAAGAACGACTGGTGAAATAAAATGGAATTATTTAAAATTGGAAGTTTTAGTCTTTCAATTAGTGGCGTTGCATTTTTGATTTTTTCAATTCTCGCTATCGCTGCTATTGGTTATTTGTTAGGCAAAGTAACTATTAAAGGCGTTAACTTAGGTACTGCTGGCGTTTTTCTTATTGCGTTATTGTTTGGTTGTCTTTTCTATGGACCTCTTAACGATCAGCTTGCAGTCGAGGGTGTTAAATACACAACCAACGCCTTAAAGGTTGTTGAAAATTTAGGACTAATGTTATTCGTAACATCCGTTGGTTTTATAGCAGGTCCAAAATTCTTTGGCGACTTAAAAAGAAATTTTAAAACTTATATACTTCTAGGACTTATTATTATTTGCTCTGGCGCGCTTATTTGCGCAGGCTGTATTGTTATTGCCAAAATGACAATGGACGTTCCAGCTGAGGAATTAAACGCTGTAATGACCGGTCTTTTCTCTGGCGCACTTACTTCAACTCCTGCTTTCTCTGCAGCGAAAGAGGCGATCGGCAAGGATTATGAAAGCTTTGTAGCGGTTGGTAATGGTATCGCATATATCTTTGGTGTTATTGGTGTTGTACTTTTTGTTCAACTTATTCCAAAATTCACAAAAGCAGATATGGCAGTAGAACGCGCAAAATTAAGCGGTGGCGATGGTAACGCTGAAGATCCAGTAGAAAGAAATGGCAGTAAAATGCTAATCAATATCGATTCGTTTGGTATCGCTCCTTTTGCTATTGCTGCGATTGTAGGTTTGCTCATTGGTAGCATTAAGTATGGTTCTTTCTCACTTACCACTACC
>JAFYLD010000049.1 GCA_017537245.1 Clostridia bacterium
GTCTATGGATTCTAAATCGTCATACTCTACGGGAGTGAGTACCGAGGTATCAAAGATAATAGCGTTTTTAGTGAATTTAACACACCCGACCGTCAAAAAGTAGGAAACGGCCATACCGTCGCAAAGGCGTACTTGCTCGGTGTGTAAATCCCTATGCTGACAAGGTGCAAAAAGGTCGTAACAAGTCATATAATAGTTAGTGTCTGCATTGGGTTTGAGTGTGGAAATATCCAGCACACCGCCACGCTTTGAAATGCAAATGCAATCACGTTGCAGGGTGAAATAATCCTTACCACATTTTACCTTAATAGGCAAACACAGCGAATTAAATTTCTTTGCATAGTTGTAGAGTAGCGAGGGCGTAAGAGCGATTTTCGAGGTATCAACTAAAGTAGTCATAATAGCAAAAATTTAGGTTAATAAATTGGGAAATCGGGGTTATTATAGTAGATACCAAATCCCGAAAAATGACGGTATCGAAAATTGTTCATACGTTTGTCGGGTTGATATACCAAATAATCCTCTTTAGAGTACATCGGCTTTTTGGAAATAATAAGGCGTGAATTTCTGCCAACCTCAACCGATGTAAAATCACCGTAGCCGTTGAGAATATATGTTAGTAGGGAAATAGGTTGCAAGGTTTTAGGCTCATAGACTACACGCAGGGTATCGCGCGTACATCTATGGTCGTCAAGATAGACAGCAACAGCGTGACGCGCTAATCGTGATTTACTCCAAAATCGCTCAATAACCATATTAGCGAATTTGTTTACACCGTTAGCCTTGAAGCGTTGAGGTATCGCATAAGTCGCAGTAATGAAACTGCCAACGTGCGCATACTCCGAGAGAGAGCAAGCAATGGCCAAAGCGTCGAACGAACACGAAACGACCATATCAGTGCAATAGTACCAATCGCCGCGGTCGGTAAATAGGTTACACATACGCAAACCGCTAACTTGTGCACGTCGCATCGTCCGCGTTCGATTGAACGACTGCAGGATAGTAGGAACGTAACGCACAGCGTCAGCGGGTTCGTCCGTTTCAGTCTTAAAATGAATGTAGTGTGCATCGGGCATTGAACGTGCCGCCGATTCCATAACTTGACAAAAGTCGGGAAATTGACGCAATAGATTTACGTCAGTTGTTAGTGCAAAATTACCTTTGTAACGTGGTGCGGTCGAACGTTGCACTAATTGACGTTTTAGGTTTTTAACGACAAAAGGGTTGTAATCCATAGACATATAATTATTAGTACGTTGTTAGTGCAAAGATAATTTATCATAATATAAATATTGCATCAAATATATATAATGCACATATTTTCATATAAGGATGTACTCGCAAACCATTTTTTTCTTAAATTTGCATATCGTATAACACCAACCACCTTATATTATATGAAACGCATATCATTCTTACGTTGCATAGCACTTTTCGCTATTGCAATTTTTGTATCCACCGTAGTTTCAGCCGCTGAAAAAGCCAAGAGTAAAATATACACTTGCGTAATCGACGGCATTGAGAGAACATACAAACTATATCTCCCCGACAACATACAGCCCAATGCCCCGCTTGTTTTTGTGCTACACGGATATGGCGGCAACTTCAACCACGATGACAAGGGATTCAATGAGGCGGCTGACCGTCACGGCTTTGCGGTGTGTTATCCCCAAGGCTCGAAAGATGGCCGCAA
>JAFYLD010000050.1 GCA_017537245.1 Clostridia bacterium
AACATAGATAGAAGTTGTACGCAACGGTGAGCATCGCCATCATCCAATAAAATGCAGTTGCCGTTGTCATAGTTGGCGCATAGTTCTACTACAAGACGGTGTAAGGCTTCTGCTTCATTAGGGCTAATCTTTAACATGGTTTTTTCCTCCTTTTCAATATTGATTTGATAACAAATTTCTCCACTTAGTACCAAATTTGTGGGGGCAGTTATCAAATAACGAAAATATTGAAAATCAAGAACGTTTGTGCTATACTTATATAAAGTTTTCTACAAGGAGAACGATATGAAAAGTAAGAAATATATCATACCTCAGATATCGGCACAAAGCATAATCGCATCCGCAAAGCAAAAAGGTGACGGTTATAGCTTTTATTTCGATACTACTGATGTATCTAAAGAATATTTGGTTGAAGATACCTTGCAAGACGATTGCCCGATTTTTTATCAGTCAATGTTATCGCTTGGTGAAAATCCCGACAGAGCAGAATTTGTATCGGACAAATTAAGGGATGTATTTGTCTATATAGACTTTTCGGGAATCTTTGACCGTAAAGCCGCAGGCAGAGTTTTGGATTATCAAAAAATCGCCGAGTATATGTTCCGTCCTGAAGGTATTACCCTTAACTTCGGCAAAGAGGATAAAAGGTATATTGCCTTTGAGCGTTCTGCTTCTATGAGCCGTGCCAATCAACTGTCTTTTATTAGGGCTGATGTGTACGAATCTCTGCGGGAACGTATGATGCTCGGTATGAATATCGGCAAGTGTCAGTTGAGCAAGTTATACGCATATAACGCTTTACTTTTTACAAGCGGTAAGCGATATAAAGATAGTGATACCATTCTCAACAATAAGAAAATTATCGTAATTAAAAATCCTGAATCGGTTATAGAAAAAATAAAAACCGTCACCGTGAATGGTGACGGCAGTAATAATGCTGTCCGTAAATATACAAGAACCGAAGAAATCAAAGATATTACCATAACCGAATTTGACGGCGAAGGTTTTATATCCCCAAGATTGTCGGAGTTACTCGACGAGGGACATAACTCTTTCCAAATCCGTATGCCCTATATTAAGGGTGTTGTGCATAAGGTAGATTTTGCCGCTTTGCTTTTGGAATTAGAAGTGCCTTTTATCGTGGATATGTGGGGTAATAAACATAACCCCGCCGATGTAGATATCATTCTTACCGATAGTATGTTTAAGGGTCTTAAATGGATGAGCGATAACGGTCTTTCGTGGGCGGAGTATCTTGAACGTTGCAAGAAATATAACCACGCCCTTTATGTATCCGGTAAAGACAAGGTTGAATCGCAGGATACGACAGAACTGAACTATCAGTTTTTAAATACGCTCTCAATGACGGATGATGAATTCAGACCAAAAGATCTTCCGCTTGGATGGATTGGTTCTCCCGAAAACGATTCACGGCATTGGATAACCAAAACTACCGAAACGGAATATTACCGACTAATTGCAGATAACGAAGCACGGCGCAGATATTTTATTGATGAGTTGGGTGAAGATTTAACCGATAACAAACGTAAATTCCGTGCGGAACTCATTTCTAAAAATAAGCTCTTTATTGATGAGCCGATATATGCAAAGGAACTAAAAGATAAAGCCGAAAATCTTCTCGGTAGATATGCTATGGGCAAACTTTTGGTGGCGGGAGATAACCGTTATTTATCCGATGATCTTTTGCGCTTAATTGCCTATATGGTAAAACAGTCGGTTGGTGACGGTAATGCATACCGCCGTCTTGAACAAGAGTTTATAACTGGTAACTTTATGTATGCTCCGCAACCCGGCTACGAAAAAAGCGATTATTATACCATTCTGCGCAGTCCTCATATTGCCCGTAATGAAGAAGTTCTTGTAAAGCCTATGATATCGGGTGAATTGCGAGAGAAATATTTATCTCATCTTAGTTATGTAATTATGGTGGATTCCCGTTCTTTAATACCCGAACGCTTAGGCGGTGCCGACTTCGACGGCGATATGGTAAAAACCATTGCCGATCCGCTTGTCAATAACTGCGTAATACGAAGCAGTACCGAACTGCCGTTATTAAAAATACCAACCGAGCAACCGCTAATAGCCGATGCCACCGATTGGTATGAGCGTTTTATTACTGTTAAGAACACCTTTTCTTCTCGTGTTGGTCAAATCAGTAATGCGGCGCTAAGCAGAGGTATTATCGCTTATGATGAAAATACTGCGGACGAGGATAAGGAACGTTATTACCACGAGGTGGAAACCCTTGCCATATTAACAGGCTTGGAAATCGACTCGGCCAAAAGCGGTGTTAAGCCTGACTTGTCAGAGTATATCGAAAAGAAAACTGCTCGCCGCAGTATCTTTCTACGCTATAAAGCTATTGTCGGTAGCGACGAGAATCATAAGTGGTACGAGCCTTCTAAAAATGCACGTTTAAAGAAATACTTTGACAGCAT
>JAFYLD010000051.1 GCA_017537245.1 Clostridia bacterium
AATTTCTTTTCAAATACTATATTTGGAGGGAAATTGTATGAACAACGATAAAAAAAGCAACCAAAACGAGCAGTTAGATACTTTAAAAGAATTGGGCACGTTAGAAACTATAGGTGGTCGTCATAAGATATTTTGCCTTAATATTATTGGCGAAATCGAAGGGCACAACGTGCTACCCGAAAACAGTAAATCAACCAAATATGAACACGTTATTCCTCAGCTAATTGCAGTCGAGCAAGACGATAGTATTAAGGGAATGCTAGTAATTTTAAACACTATTGGCGGTGACGTAGAAGCGGGACTTGCGCTTGCCGAGCTTATTTCGGGTATGAAAAAACCGACTGTTAGTTTTGTGCTTGGCGGCGGTCACTCAATTGGTGTACCACTCGCCGTTTCGGCAAAAAAATCTTTTATAGCACCAAGCGCTACAATGACGATTCATCCCGTGCGTACAAGCGGTCTTGTAATCGGCGTGCCGCAAACTATGAATCACTTTGCTCGTATGCAAGAACGTATCACCAATTTTGTAGTTAAAAACTCCGGTATTACAAAAGAAAAGTTTACGTCGCTTATGATGAATACAGGCGAACTTGTAACCGACGTTGGCACCACCCTCTCAGGCGAGATGGCGGTAAGCAATAAGCTCATTGACTCTATCGGCAGTTTAAGCGAAGTGCTAGAGTGTCTTTACGACCTTATCGAAAAAAATTAACGGCGCACGCGCGCCATACATATAAAATCTAGTTATGGGGAGATAAATAAATGGCAACAAAAAAGAAAAGTAGTCACAACAAACAAAGCAACAGCCACGCTCAACAAAAATCCAAAAAGCAGCTACGCGCAATAATTTGGTTTGCGTTATCGGTATTTTTGTTGTTTGTTGTGTTTATTGAAGGCGAAAACATTTGGAACGTGCTACATAACTTTATGTTTAGACTTTTTGGTGTAACCGCATACGCGTATCCGTTTTTACTGGGCGCAATAGCAATTGTCTATGCCAAAGATAAAGAAGGCTCTACCGCCAATGCTAAAATTATAGAATCGATCATTCTAGTTGTTTTATTCGGCGCGTTTATCAACGTTTGCGGTACCGATGCCAGTGAAACGTTTAACGATAATATCAGCAATGCTTGGGGTATTGATGCAAAATATGACGGCGGTTTGTTAGGCTCGCTTATAGGCTTCCCTATCTTACTTGCATTTGGTAAAGCAGGCGCTATAATCACCCTAATTTTATTGCTTTTCGTTTTTATAATGATTATTACGGGCACTCACCTAATGTCATTTATCAAAGCGGTAACAAAACCGGCAAAAGCCGTATCTGAACAAGCAAGCAACGCGTTTGCCGAGCGCATGACACGTGAAAATGAAAAAGGCGAAAAGAGCAAAAAAGAATTAAAAATCATTAAAGGCTTTGACGTTGATATGGAAGTTGACGAGCCTGAAAAAAGACCTCGCAAAAAGCCTAAACTTGACGAAATGCAACAAAAATTGGTTGATACCTATAACGACAACGACGCTCCTCCACCAGAAGATGATTACGAGGACGACTACATACCAGACGACGATATCGCCGACGTTGACGAGGCAATTATCGCCGCTCGCGAAGAAGCAGAAAATAGCCAACCCGAAAAAATTACAGTTGATTTCAAGAAAGAGACCGATGCCGTAGCAAACGAAATCGCCGAAAACAAAGACAATATGCCTATCTACAAATTCCCTCCTCTTTCGCTACTTGATAGTATAAACAGCGCAGATAGCAAGACTGTTGCAGCCGAGCTTGAAAGCACGTCACAACGACTTGTAGATACACTAAAAAGCTTTGGCGTTGAAACACAGGTTATAAACGTAAGCCGTGGACCTACAGTAACCCGATACGAACTTCAACCAAAAGCAGGCGTAAAAATCAGCAAGATTACAAGCCTTGCCGACGATATCGCTCTTAACCTTGCAACTGCAGGCGTACGTATTGAAGCGCCTATTCCAAACAAAGCGGCCGTTGGTATTGAAGTGCCAAATCGTGCTAGCGCTACCGTTGGTATTCGCGAGGTTATCGAATCCACCACCTTCTCTGCATCCAAAAGCAAACTCACCGTATCAATGGGTAAAGACATCGGTGGTAACACAGTAGTAGCTGACATCGCAAAAATGCCACACGGACTTATCGCCGGCGCTACCGGTAGCGGTAAATCTGTATGTATTAACTCATTTATCATAAGCCTATTATACAAAGCGTCACCAGAGGACGTAAAACTTCTTATGGTTGACCCAAAGGTTGTAGAACTTGGTATTTATAACGGCATACCTCACCTTATTGTTCCGGTAATTACCGAGCCTAGAAAAGCGGCAGGCGCTCTCGGTTGGGCGGTTAACGAAATGGAACAACGCTATAAGATGTTTGCCGATCGCGACGTTCGTAATATTGAGGGTTATAACAAGTTTGTTGAAACACTTGTAGACGAGCCCGACGTTAAGAAGATGCCTCGTATCGTTATTATCATCGACGAGCTTGCCGACCTTATGATGACCGCGCCAAAAGAGGTTGAAGACTCTATCAACCGCATTGCCGCAAAGGCTCGTGCTGCTGGTATTCACCTACTTATTGCAACACAACGTCCATCTGTTAACGTTGTAACAGGCGTTATCAAAGCAAACATTCCAACCCGTATCGCATTTGCAGTATCATCACATATCGATAGTGCTACAATTCTTGACTGCGCAGGCGCCGAAAAACTACTCGGCCGCGGTGATATGCTCTTCCGCCCTGTTGGCGCTAACAAACCAAACCGTATTCAAGGTTGTTTTGTAAGTGACGAAGAGGTTGAGCGAGTTGTTGAATTTGTAAAGAGTGGCGGCAAGACCAACTACGACGATAACGTTATGCTAGAAATTGAGCGTCAAGCAGCTATTGAAAAACAACAACGTACCGGTGTGCCAGAAGAATTAGCAGACGCTGACGATCCTGTACTTGAAGAGGCTATCAAGGTGGTTGTTGAACTTGGTCAAGCATCTACCTCGTTGCTACAAAGAAAATTAAAACTTGGCTACGCTCGCGCAGCTAGAATAATCGACCAAATGGAAGAACGCGGAATTATAGGCGGATACGAAGGCGCTAAACCTCGTCAAGTGCTTATAACCCCCGAACAACTTATGGAAATGCGCGCAGGTCGCGACGAATAATAAAAAAGAAAAGTCACTGTTTAATTTAACAGTGACTTTTTTGTTTTAATTAGATATTATCAAATACCATTTGGTTTACAGCGCGACGAACTTTAAGCATTGTGTCGCTTTCAAGTATGCACTTATCGAATCTAACCTCACCAACGATATCTTCAATTGCCTTAACTACCGCTTCCTTGCCGCAAAGCTTTTCGGCTAGTTGCATTACGCGCATATCTTCCATACCTTCGTATAGAGCGCGGAAACGCGTTGATTCCCAAGGTGTGCCATCTGGAGCTGGATATACCATATAAGCGTCACCACTAGCGGCAAAACTTTCGGCATCAGATACTGCAAATGGATCAATTCTGTCGTAAGACCATTGGTTATTATAGTAATTATAACCCCAATGCAAGAAACCTTGAGTGTTATATTTAAACATTTGAGTACCAAGGCAACGTACGCGAGCAAGCTCCATTGCAAAGTGACAGTTACTAACGTTTGTGCACTGACCACCGCAGTAGTATGTCCAAATGTCTTTAGCGCCCTTATCAAAGAATTCGTGAACTACCATTGTCTTTGGAACCGGGTTTTTGCTAAGACCGCTTTCATAAAACTCGTAGTGTGAGATAGCGTCAAGTGTTTCGTAGTCGCCTACTAAATCGTAGATAGAATCGCGAACCTTTTTGTACTGCTCAAAATGCTCGGTAATCGGCTCGTCAGATACGTGGTACCAACACTTATGATCTTCGCCACGTTCCTTCATGTGAGCGATAAAACCACTAAGGAATGCGCGAACAAACGTATTATATTCTTTAGATAGAGGGTCAGTACCCCAACCAAAGATTGTCTTCTTTTCACCGTTTACGGTTGCTACTACCTTTGGTGTGTTGTCAGCGCCCCACTGTGAGAATACCGGAGAAATTTCGTAATACTTAACACCAACCCTTTGATACATATCAAGCCAACGGTCAAGATTATCGTAACCAAATGTGTAGTTATCGCCGTCTTTATAAACGTCGATAAGCTGTGTTGTGGTACGTTCGCCGCCGCCATAAGTATCAAGCGCATAGGTTAGTAGTGGTACCATAAGCATATTACGGCCAAATTCAACCGCAACGCGCGCATAGTTTTCACAAATTTCAAAATGACGATCACTAAACACTTCTACGTCATAGTAGTCTGCCAAACAGTCAGCATAGAACCACTGTGTAAATTTAAGTGTTTGTTCTGGAATTTCTACGTCTTTAATATCAATTTTAAGCTCGTGCTCTACTGCTACTTCGTCAATAGGAGTAAGACCCTTGCTTGTAATATTAACCTTGTATAGTTTTAATTTAAGTGTATGCTCGCCTGTGATTTCACCCTTAGGGTCAACGGTAATCCAAAGCGCGCGGCTCTGTTTTGGATGTAGGCGAAAAATACCACGATATTTAAGTGGACGCAAAAGGTCAGGATAAAGACCCGGCTCATTAATCTTTGGTAGTGGAGTACAATGAGGATAAGTAGGCATTTCTGCAGGAATATTTACAACCTCACGAATTGTAACGTAAGGCGCTAAATCACCCTCAACAACAGGCTTAAAAGCAACCTGCCAATTATCGTCAAAGTTTGCTACAAGTTGGAAAGAATATTTTTGATTTTTAAAAATCTTTTCTTCTTTAAGCTCGGTAAACTGTGTTATATCCGATCTTAAAAAACATTTTTCTAGTGAAGATACAAGTCTTGAACTAAAATTCATTTTTACTGCCTCCTAAAAGGTATTTTTTTCATTATACCAAATAAAAATGGCAGATACAAGACATATCTACCATTTTTAGCATAAATTAACCTAATAAAATAAGTTCAAAAAGTCCTACTGATGGGCGGCCTGGGCATACTACCTCAACTATAATGCGGTTAAGCGCCTCAACTGTTTCGCCCGCAGTAATAACGTAATCAGCGTTAGACTTTGGATAGTAGTCGTTAGACATAGAACCAGCTTCCATATAGAAAGAACGTGGACCCTCTACACTAAAGCCGTCTGGAGTGATAAATCTTATATTAAGATTTTCAGGGATTGCCCAAAATCTGCCAAACATTCTAAAGTTTACGCCAATGCTCTCACCCGGTTTGATGCGTGGGCACTTATCATAAGATATAACTGCGTTAGCAAAACCAAGATTTACGTCAAATGAATATTCGCTACGTTCAAACAAGCGCTTTGCTTCCAAATCACCGTAGAGTGGTGGTGTGGTAGTGCTTGTAGGTTCATCGGTAATTGTTACACCATAGTTGCGAATAGCCGCGCCTGCTGATGGAATAAGCTTCATAACGCGGTCGGTAAGATCATTTATTGAAAGTGGATATCTTGGGTCACAACCCATATTGATAGAAATAGTGATAATTTTATCACCGATGTATTCTTGCCAGTCAGCAGGAATACCGGCAACACCATTGATAATACCAAGAATTGAACCAACGGTAGCAGCGGTACAGTCGGTATCATCACCACAGTTGATAGCGGTAATCATTGACTTTTTAAAGTCACCCTGACCATAAAGAATACCAAGAATAGCAAAAGCTACGTTTGCAGGAGCCTGGAACCAACCGATATCTTCAGACTGTTTTACAAGATCGTTTCTTGTAGTTACCCAGTCAACACCATTATCGTAATTATCAAGCAACAACTTAATAGCCTTTGCCATACGGCAGTCTGCAGGAATCTTTGCAAGACCGATATCGATAAGCTTTCTAATATCGCTTTCAACAAAAGCGGCACTTTCGAGCGCTGCTACAAACACAGCGGCATAAGTACCCTCGCCAATACCGTGGTCGATACAAGCGTCTTTAAACGCATACTTGATAGCGGCATCAGGATTACCGGGGTTTAGACAAGCCCAAATCTCGGTACGAATCCAAGCGCCGTTTGAGTTTTTCCAATAATCGTTGTTAAGCGCGCCACATAGTGGTGGTTGAATACCTGCGCGCAAGTTTGCTTTACCAATACCGTACTCTGCCCAATGTGGTACGATATAGCTGATCCAATACTCACCAAGGTCAAGCGCCGAAAGGTTGTATGGACCCATTTCTTCTAATGCGCGAAGCCAAACAAGTTGCAAATCAAGGTCGTCGTTTGGTAGTGGTTCGCCCTTTGGTGTGGTGTAACCCTGAATATCCAAAAGTTCTTTAGTACCTTCAAAAGGACCACCCATAGTACCACCGATATTTTTACCAATCCAACAACCGTGGATTTTATCGCGAAGTTCGGCTTTGTTAAAATTCATAATCATAACAAAATTTCTCCTTGTAATTTTTTACTGTTTTTAATATACTAATAATATCAAATATTTGCAAGTCTTTTTCTATCAAAAATTTGACTCAATCAATCAAAATGCAAAAATGGTGACAATATGGAATATACCGAAGTTTCTCAACTACCCGCATTTTATAGCCCTGTTTACATAGGTAACACAGAGCGATTCGTATGCCACAATAATGATTTCATTCTATCTTGCAGACCAATAACCTCACTACATTTTCATCGTTGTCTTGAAATTGGTGTTTGCTTAAACGGTAGCGGCATCTGCATAGTAGACAATCGCCTTTATCGTTATAAAAAGGGTGATATTCAAATTGCTTTGCCGTATCAACCTCATCTCGCTAATAGTGACGATGGACAAGACTCTACTTGGATATGGTTTTCCTATGACCCTTATAAGCTTACCGCTAACGATGATATTGGCAATCGTATTGCCACAATTATCGAAAAACAGGTTGATTTTAGCGGCGTGTTTTCTCCTGACGAACACCCAGAACTTACTACCATTATAAATAAATGTATTGCCGAAACACAAAACGGTAAAGGACTTTCACACCTTTATGCATTGTTACTTGTGCAACAGTTAATTCTTGAATTATCACGTATTGATTGCGATTTCAAAAACAACATTGTAACACGTCGACGCTCTTTCGATAAAATGTTACCGGCTCTTACCCACATATCCGAAAACCTTAATAATTCAGGAGAGCTTACGCTTGATATACTATCGAGCAAATGCTTTATAAGCGAGGCTACACTGCGCAGATATTTTTACGAATTTACCGATATGTCGCCTCAACAATTTATCGCCAAGGCGCGAATTAGTTATTCAAAATACCTACTTATTAACACAAATAAAAACATTACAGAAATTTCAAATGCAGTAGGTTTTGAATCCATATCGTGTTTTACACGTGCTTTTAAACGTTACTGTGGTATTTCACCATCAGAATATAGAAAATAAATTCAAATATTAAAGGAGGTGCATTTATGAAATTAGAAGGTGGTTTACTTCAAGCAATTAAATTTAAATCAGAAGATTTCAAAATTATTGTTTCGAGCGCAATGTCATCGGCATCTCGCGATGCCTTTCACCCCGAAATTGAAATAAAACTTTTTTACGAGGGCGACTCTATTCAAACCATCGGTTCTAAAACCATAGTTGCATCTGCCGGCGATATTACTATTGCAAATCCTTACGAGGTACACGCGAATATCGCGACCGATTTACACCAAGGTAAATATTATCTTGTAATGATAGACCTAGATTTCTTTAAAAACACCGGTCTTATCGACGTTGACCTACGCAACCTTTTGGTAGCGGACGGCGTCACGTTTAATAACCATATAAAAAATAATAATCGATTAAACCAAATCCTAATGCGCGTTATCGAGGAAGCCACCGAGCAACGCGAATACTATCAGTCGGTAATTCGTAACCTTATGGCCGAGTTCTTTTCGCTACTACTGCGCGATCAGCTAAACAAAGATAATCCTCGCCTGCTTTCTACCAAAGAGATTAAAAAAGCTACCCTAATTGCGCCCGCAATTACCAAGATTTTTAACGATTATAATAAAACTATCACCATAGAAGAATTGGCAGAACTTTGTCACGTTAGCAAATTTTATTTTTGCCGAGTTTTCAAAGAAGTTACAGGAGATACTCCGTCTAATTATATAATTCACCACAGAATACACATAGCTCGAGCTATGCTCAAAGACAAATCAAAAAGCATACAAGAGGTCGCCTTGCTTTGCGGCTATAACGATATTAGTTACTTTTATCGTTGCTACAAAAAAATAACGGGTTCTACTCCCCGAAAATAAAAAATCCTTGCATATTTTGCGAGGATTTTTTCGCTTTTTCACAGCAAAAGAGCAATATAGTCCAATTTTTTGACATTTTAGGCTATTGTATGTTTAATTTTCGAGTGATATAATCAAATCATAACCTAGGAAAAGAGGTAATTTTTAAAATGAAACCCATTAAAAAGATCGATATTCACGCGCACACGCGTCCATTTAAAGAAATTGCGCCCATTCATGCGCGCGGCGAATCATTTATATACGCTGACGAGCTAATCGAAATGTACGATAAACTCAATATTGAAAAAGGTGTATTGTTGCCTATTGTTTCGCCGGAATATCACGTTTTTCCTATGACGTCATCCGACTGCGCATACACCGCACACAAGCATCCCGACAGATTCTTGTGGTTTTGTAATATAGACCCGCGTGCTTGTGGTAATCGAGCTGATGCAAACCTTACCCCAACGCTAGAGTATTACAAATCGCTTGGCGCTAAGGGCGTGGGCGAAATTACCTCACAACTATATTTTGACGATCCTTTTATGGATAATCTATTTTACCACTGCGCCGCTTGTGATATGCCGGTTATTATACATATAAGTCCTAAAATAGGCTATTGTTACGGCATTGTTGATGATATTGGTCTGCCACGTCTTGAAAAAATGCTCGCAAAGCACAAAAATTTAAAAGTGCTTGGTCACTCGCAAACCTTTTGGGCAGAGATGGGCAACGACGTCACCGAAGAAAACCGTAAAGGCTACCCCAAAGGCAAAGTTACCGAAGGACGTATCGCCGAGCTTATGCGCAAGTATGATAACCTTTACTGTGACCTTTCTGCCGGTAGTGGCGCAAATGCACTAATGCGTGACGAAGAATATGCTGTAAAGTTTATTGCAGAATTTGCCGACCGCATTTTGTACGGTTGTGATATATGTCAAGTATTTAACACCTTCCAATATGATTTTGACGAGTTTTTAACCAGACTTAGAGCAGAAGGCAAAATTAGCGAAGAAAATTATTACAAAATCGTACGCGGCAACGCTATCAAACTCTTAAAACTTGAAGGAATGGAGTAACACTTATGAAAAAATTAGCACTACTTGGCGGTGAGCCTGTATTTACAAAAGAAAGAGCGCCTAAAGAACTTTTTAAATGGCCAATAATCACACAAGAAGATATAGACGGAGTAATGGACGTAGTAGTTAACAACAAGTTTTCTCACACCGATATTACTACCAAATTCCAAGACGAATTTGCCGAGTGGCAGGGTCGCAAATATGCGCTTGCTTTCACTAATGGCACTATGTCGCTTACTGCCGCCATGTTTGCAGTAGGACTAAGCGAGGGTGACGAAATCATCTGCCCTACCAAGACCTATTGGGGCAGCGCATCTCAAGCGGCATACTTTGGCGCAAAGGTTGTTTTTTGTAATATAAACGATATGCTAAACCTAGACCCCGATGATTTAGAGCGTTGTATCACACCCAAGACCAAGGCTATCGTTGTAGTTCACTACTTTGGTTATCCTTGCGACATGGACCGCATTATGGAAATCGCAAACAAGCACAACATCTACGTTATCGAAGACGTTTCTCACGCTCACGGCTCATTATATAAGGGCAAAAAGGTTGGTACGTTTGGTCATATTGCAGCTATGTCTATGATGAGCTGGAAGGTATTTGCCGCAGGTGAAATGGGTGTACTAGTTACCGATGACCGCCGCCTTTACGAGCGAGCTATCGCATTTGGTCACTACGAACGTAATAACGAAAATTTCATTCAAGAATGTGACGAACTTAAAGATTATTTCCATATAGCGCTCGGTGGTGTAAAGGGACGCGTTAACCAAGTTTGCGCCGTTCTTGCACGCGGTCAGTTAAAGTATTATGACGAGCGCATTGCCGAAATCAAACTCGCTATGGACTATTTCTACGATTCCCTGGAAGGACTCCCCGGCATCAGACCACATCGTATTGACAGTTCCGATGGTTCTAGCATGGGCGGTTATTATAATCCGCTACTTATCTACTATCCCGAAGAGTTAGGCGGTCTTTCATCTGGGCGCTTTGCCGACGCTATCAAGGCAGAACTTAACGGTGCAGGTGGTTGTAAAGCGGGCGCTAACTTCTGCTTGCATACACATAAATACTTTAAGAATTTCGATCCTCGCCACACCGAAAACATCAAAGCTACCGATGATACAATAGACGAAGCGCTAAAAGTTTCGGAAGAAAAGCAGTGTATTTCTGTACCGTGGTTTAAGCAACTTAACAAAGAATGGATCGACAAATACGTAGCCGTTTACAAAAAGGTAGTAGAAAATTACCAAGAACTACTCGAAGAAGATCTTAACAAAAATAAAGTTGAAGGAATATGGTATGGCGCAGAAAGTGACAGAAAACAATAGTCAAAAAACAGTTTTCGGCATATTAGGTTGCGGTGTTTCGGCAAATTTTCATGCTAGCGCTTTATTAAAAATTGATAACGCAGTATTAAAAGGTGCTTTTGACCCAAATCAAAATCTTTGCCAAGAATTTACAAACAAATACGGCATTACAGCTTATAATAGCTATGAAGAAATGCTAGAAGATGGTGAAATTGATGCAGTATGTATTTGCACGCCAAGTTTTCTACACACAAAAAATGCTATTGATGCACTAAACGCCGATAAACACGCGGTTATTGAAAAGCCTATGGCAGTATCAACAGCCGATGCCGATAAGATAATTGACGCGTGTGAAAAAAGTGGAAAGCAGGTTGCTGCTATTTGTCAATTACGCTTTTCAGAAGACGTTAAAAAAATCAAGCAGTTACTTAAAGAAAACGCGTTTGGCAAAGTTTCTATTTGCAGTTTGTCTATGAACTACTACCGCACTCGCGAATATTATAGCGAAAGTGGTTGGCGCGGCTCGCTTAGTCTTGACGGCGGTGTGCTTTTCAACCAAGGTGTTCATGGCATTGATATTATTGAATATATTATGGGTCCTATCAAAAAAGTTTGCGGCAAGACCGCTACCCTATCTCACAATATCGAGGCGCCTGATACTGCCGTTGCTATTGTAGAGTTTGAAAGCGGAATACTAGGCGTTATCGAAGCTTCGACCTGCGCATACCCCGGTTTTGACCGCCGACTTAAAATTCAAGGTGACACAGGCTACGTCGTTTTAAAAGAAAGCAGCATTGAAAAACTAATGCTGGACGGCAAAATGATAATTGACGGCGATAATTCCGAAGCAATCGTAGATACCGCAAATGACCCCACAAAATTGCGTTGCGGACTACACAAGTTGCAACTCAAAAACTTTATCGGCGCAATAAACGGCACCGAAACGCTTATCTCCGACTGCTATGAGGGCAAAAAAGCACTTAAAATAATCGAAGAAATATATGGATAAATAAAGACCTTCGGGAAATCCCGAAGGTCTTTTATTCTGTGTAAAAGCAATCATCAGTCCATTTTTGAGGGTTGGTATCAATATAGTTCCAAATTTTTAGATAATCCTTTTCATCACGAATTATATGGTCGTGGAAAGAGCGCTGAAAAATATTATGCCCTATATCTTTATTAACAAATCTTTTAAATGTTGAAATCGAACGTGAAATAATATTATTCGTAGGGGACGGCGCCTTCGACGTCCCGTTTTTGGTTTTGTAGCAACAAAATCAAATGAATGTGATTTGGCATAATAACCTATTTATCAACTGTTAATTCAGGAATTTTATTTGTTGATAAAATATATTTTTCAACAATTTCGCCCATTGGGGACAAATTAATTTTCGGGACGTCGTGGGCGCCGTCCCCTACAATATCACATAATATTTTTTGTTTGTTCTTGGTGCATATTGTAATAAAATACGCACCCTCACTACTATAATCGTAATCTTTTAAACGTGTCGGTTTTCGTTTGGGTAAATTCATATTATCACCGAAAATATTATATCATTCAATACTATATAATACAATATAAAAAAAACCACCTGTACAAAATAGACTTTGCAAGGTGGTTTATTTGTTACACTTATTAAATTCAGCTATTATTCTTTGTATAGTCTCTATTTGTGTTTCGTTAAGAGACGATACATCTATTGTTTTGCTTTTTTCTACACCGAGTAAAAAATCAGTAGTTACAGCAAAATGTTCTGCTATGTGTATCAGTGTATCAAAAGTAGGATAACCTATGCCATTTTCATACTTGCTAATAACCGCTTTTGATAATCCTATACGTGCGCCTAATTCCTCTTGTGTAAGATTGTGGTTTTTACGCAATAATTTTAATATTGAACCAAAATCATATGCATTCATTTTATCACCGCCTTTTGTTATTATATATTAAAAGCGGTTTCTCATTCATTGAATTTTGTCAACAGATTGTTGATTTTTGTCAATTGATGTGCTATACTTTTAACACAATTATAGAATTGGGTGTTAATACGATGATTAAAAAATATAGCGTTGAACTTGAAGGACAATTAGAATTTTATGAACAATATTTAAAAGTTATCAATCCTGAACTGACCTACGAAGATATTTTTCGCAACAATACAGACGGAATTTTAAACGGCAATTTACTTGAATTCAAGTTAAATATAACAGACCTTAATGCTTGTCTATTTCAAGCAATAAAGTATCTTTCTGCTATGAGAATAAAGGGAGAGCCGATACCTGCAAACATTTTATTGGTTTCCTTGAACACCGCAACAATTTATGTATATCATTCGGCAGATTACTTAAATCATATTGAAAAAGTTTATGTTGGCGGTGCATCTAAAAAGAATGTAGGATTTTTTGCTAATGACTATATTTTAAAACTGAAATATGCCGAAAACCAAACGGACGAATTTTCTTTAATTCAGTTACTAAAAGAAAATAACTATACAAAGATAAATATTGATGAAAACTGTATTGTTGGTTGGGCGGAAAAATACTATCGTGAAAACCCACAAGCAAGAAAATCCGATTTTATCGGTGATAGTACGGGAAAGGTTAAAATTATCGGTGAAATTAGAGAACCGAACAAATTCAAGGATTATATTTATGCTTATGCAGGAAAAGACAATGTTCGTTTCCAATATCTTATGGACAAATTAAATGATACTCTGCAAAAGAAAAATTTAGGCGCTTTTTATACCCCTATACCTTATGTAGATAAATCTATTGAGTTGGTTAGAAAAGCAATCGCTAGAGTACCACAAGGTAACGATTATATTATTTTAGACCGTTGTGCAGGAACAGGAAATCTTGAAAAAAGATTGACCGATGAAGAACTTTCCCATTGCATTGTATCAACCATTGAATATTATGAATACAAGGTATTGTTGGAGTTGTTAGGTAGTAAAGTTCGATATATTATTCCACCCACAGAAAAGGAAGATACATTTAATATGGGTCTTGTTCGTGGTGCTGATGCTTTGTCAGAAGAATACATAAATAATCCTGTAATTAAACAGTACATTGATAATCCTAACTGCACTATTATTTTATTTGAAAACCCACCATACGCCGAGGCAAATGGTACAACATCCGTCAAAGGTTCTTGGAAAAAAAGTTATGTTGTTTCCGAAATGAAAAACGAAAACAAAGGCAAAGTTTCTAATGACTTAGGCAATGCTTTTATATGGTCTGCATTCAAATATTATTTGAGACAACCCACGGATAGTTATATCGTTTATTCCCCAATTAAGTATTGGAAAGCTCAACATTTAATTTCAAAAAAATTTATAGATGGATATGCTTTTAACAGAAGATTTTTTCACACAAATATTGATGCTTGTATTACATGTATTCTCTGGGGCAACGAAGAAACAACCGTTAATGAATTTTCTTTAAAAGGATATAACATTGAAAATAATAATGAAATCAAATATATACGTGATTTACCCATAAAAAAAGTCAGAGCCATTATAAGTGAAAAATATTTTGATTATAGATGCTTTGAAGATAAATTTGATGGCATTTCTTGTAACCTTAACGGAACAGAATACTTGGCAAAAAATAATTGTGTTCAAAAAAGGTTCAACGAAAATATTATTGGTTTCTTAATTTGTAATGGAACTGGATTTGACAACCCTGACTTAAATTCAGGCATTACTATTTGTGGTCGATATGATGGCCATGGCTTCTTTCTTAGAAAAGATAATTTTTTAGAAAAATTGCCAATGTTTTGTGCAAGTAGATATATAACTTACAATAGAGAATGGACTGAAAGAGCAAGAATAATGAAATCATCAGACGGTGCTGACAAATTTTTTGCCGATATTCAAAGCGGAAAACTAAATCAATATTTATTAAAGTGTCTTGTATTTACTTGTTTTGAAATGCAAAATCATATGAGGAGTTTTGTAGGTACCGATAATCGTTTTTATAGAAATGAACTGTGCCTCGATACTACAAATGACGATACATTAGCAAGCTTGGAATTAAAAAATCTTAATGTTTCTATTAAAGAAAAAGAACTTTTCGATATATGGGAAACTATATTAAGGTGGGCAAAGAAAACAAAAAATTACAATGATGAATTAACTTATGGCGTTTATCAAATTTTTGCCGAACTTAACACATTTACCCCCGATAAAGAAACGGGAGAAAACAAACCCGATTATCCTGAACTCAATGGTGCGTTAAAGTCTTTAAAGCAAAAGGTTAAAGAATATTATAATAGCGAAATAGTTCCAACTTTGTTTGAGTATGAGTTTTTAAAATAATTTAATATAATACAAGGCTTGAGGTTAAACCTCAAGCCTTGCGTCTTTTTATTCTGCTTTTTCTTCCATTATCTTACGGAAGTCGTCGCCTGAAATTTTTTCGTTTTCAAAGAGTATTTTAGCAACTTCATGTAGCTTTGGCATAGCGCCTTTAAGAAGCTCAAGTGCTTTTTCATACTGTTTCATAACAACTGCTTCGATTTCGTCATCGATAGTAGCCGCAGTCTTTTCAGAGTAGTTAGGTGTTGATGAGAAATCACGACCAAGGAATACCTCGTTGTGATCGTCACCATATACTACAAGACCCAACTTATCGCTCATACCAAAGCGTGTAACCATCTTGCGAGCAAGCTCGGTAGCGCGTTGAATATCGTTTGATGCGCCTGTGCATACGTCGTCTTGTGTAAGTTGCTCAGCTGCACGACCACCAAGGAGCGAACAAATCTGTTCAAGAATCTGATTACGGCTTGTATGACCCTTTTCATCGGTTGGCAAGTACATTGTATAACCTGCCGCCATACCGCGAGGAATGATAGAAATTTGGTGTACTGGGTCTTGAGTCGGCAAGTAGTAAGAAACAATTGCGTGACCTGCCTCGTGATAAGAGGTAATCATCTTGTCCTTGTCGCGTACTACGTGAGATTTCTTCTCTGTACCCATTACAACCTTAATTGTTGCTTCCTCAATTTCTTCTTGAGTAATTGCCTTTTTACCATGACGAACAGCCAAGAGCGCTGCTTCATTTAGTAGGTTTGAAAGATCCGCACCGGTAAAGCCCGCGGTTGATTTTGCAATTGTCGCAAGGTTTACGTCAGGACCTAGTGGCTTACCGCGAGAGTGAACCTTAAGAATTTCTTCTCTACCCTTTACGTCAGGATAATTTACGGTAATTTGACGGTCGAAACGACCGGGACGTAGTAGCGCTTTATCAAGAATATCAGGACGGTTTGTAGCCGCCATAACAATAACGCCCTCGTTTGCGCCAAAGCCGTCCATTTCAACGAGCAATTGGTTAAGTGTTTGTTCACGTTCGTCGTGACCACCACCAAGACCTGCACCACGTTGACGACCTACGGCGTCGATTTCGTCGATAAATATAATTGCAGGAGCGTTCTTTTTAGCCTCGCCAAACAAGTCGCGCACACGTGACGCGCCCACACCAACAAACATTTCAACAAAATCGGAACCCGAAATTGAGAAGAAAGGCACGCCTGCTTCACCTGCAACTGCACGCGCTAGCAATGTTTTACCAGTACCAGGAGGGCCAACAAGCAATACGCCCTTTGGAATACGAGCGCCAAGTTCGTTAAACTTTTTAGGGTCTTTAAGGAAGTCAACGATTTCTGCCATTTCCTCTTTTTCTTCGTCAGCACCTGCAACGTCAGCAAAGGTAGTCTTGCGCTTGCCATCGTCTTTGCGAACCTTGGCTTTGCCAAAATTCATTGTCTTGTCGCCGCCCATAGATGAGCCTAGCTTTTTCATAAACAAGATGCCTAGGAAAATCATAAGACCAATAAGCAATATCTGAGGTATCATAGCAACAAGCCATGAACTTTCGCCGCCTCTGATATAGTCGTATTTGATTATTTTGCCGCTTTCTTTGTTAGCCTCGTTTATCTCGATTACCTTTTCGTTGATATCGTTATAAAAGAAACTTGCGTCCGGCACTGTGTAGTGCTTTTTAGCATTGCCTTCACGAAGTGTATAAGATAAATCGCCACTATAAAGATTTAGCTTAAACTCTGATACTTCGTTGTTTTTGATAAGTTCTACTATCTCATGATACTTTGTTGTTTCTGATGTTTCTGCAACCTTGCTTGCGATAAAGAAGGATGCAAAAAGCACAACAGGAATCAAAATGATAAGCAGAGTATTTCTTACGTTTTTCTTCAAAATGTTTTACTCACCTTTCTTTTCATATACGGCAGGTTTTAAAATTCCAATATATGGTAAATTTCTGTATTTTTCATCATAGTCAAGACCATAACCAATAACAAACGCGTCAGGAATAACCTTACCAACGTAGTCGGCCTTTATGTCAGTCTTGCGGTTTGCAGGCTTATCAAGCAAGGTACAAATCTTTATGCTGTTTGCATTTCTGCCCATCAGTACACTGCTAAGATATGAAAGGGTGATTCCTGAATCCAAAATGTCCTCAACTATAAGTATGTCCATACCGTCAGGATCTATATCAAGGTCTTTTTTGAACTTTACAACACCTGTTGTCTTTGTGCCGCTATAAGACGAAACAGATAAAAAGTCAATTTGACAGTGACACTTAATCTCACGAAGAAGGTCAGCCAAAAATACTACGCTACCCTTTAAAACGCTTACAACAAGCAAATTTTTGCCTTCGTAATCGCGAGTGATTTGCTCACCAAGGTCTTTACAAAGTTGTTTGAGTTCTTCTTCCGAAATTAAAACGCTTTCTACATCTTTATTCATAATAATCCCCTTAATCCTTTTTTGTATTTAAAATATAAATTTGTTTACTATCTTTATCGGCAGCAACACGTTCTGCCACACCAATTTTGTGTATCCATACCACACCGTCATCATCGACTAAAGCGGGTAAATTTTCGCGCTCTTCGAGTGGTATTTTGTATTCGCAAAAAAGTTTTTTAAGCGTTTTGGTACAGTTTTTGTTTTTAAGACGAATCGTATCGCCCGATTCTCTTGTACGCAATTTTAACTGCCCTACTATTTTATCACAGTCTAGTATATTTTTTAATAACAAATTATGAACTTTTTTGTCACCAAAAAATAAATCGTTGTCAGACTGCGTAATATCAACCGAAAAAGTGACGTTTTGCACTTGTTTTTTAGCGTTATCAATCTTTAAAAAACCAGCATCAACAAATGCTACCATATCTTGCGGCAGACTAATCTTGCCACCCGATAGACAAATATCATAAATCGAGTTTACGTGGTAATTATCTATCTCAACGTTATGCGCGTCACAGTATTTTGTAATAATTCTTTTAGCGATTGACGGATGCAGTTTGCAAAAATCTTTTACACAAACTCCGCTATCACAAACCAGTTCGTCAAACTTTTCGTTTGCAACGCTGTTTATAAAATCCTCATCCTCGCGAATTGACGTTGTCATACGAGAAACGGCATTTTCGGCCGAAAGGTTTATTTCTTTTAACACAGAAACTACGTTGTGCCTAATTTTGTTACGAGTATAATCGTCACTTAAATTTGTGCTATCGGTAACGTACTTTATACCCTTTTGCTCGCAGTAGTCTTCTATCATATCGCGAGTACACAAAATAAGCGGACGAATATATCTATCTCTTTTAGGCGGTATGCCACAAAGTCCCGACAAAGCAGTACCACGCGTAATATTAAATATCACCGTTTCAAGATTGTCGCTTGCGGTATGGGCCGTAGCGATTAAATCGGTACTGATAGAATCAAAAAACTCATAACGCAGTTTTCTTGCCGCAAGTTCAAGGCTCATTCCCTTTTCTTTTGCAAACGAGGGTACGTCTGCCGAGCCCAAGAAAAGTTCAACGCCGTTTTCAGTGCAAAATTTTGTTACAAAATCTTGGTCGCGAACAGCCTCGCACCCACGAATTTGGTGATTAAAGTGCGCCGCGCTAATCTTTTCGATTTTAAGCTCGTCTTTAAGCTCAAGCAACGCGCCAAGCAGCGCCATTGAATCAGCGCCACCCGATAACGCCACCGTAACGTGTTTTGCGCCTTGCAGCAAATTAAAGCGTATTAAAGCTTCATTTACTTTTTTTAACATTATCTAAAACCATCCACCGATGTAAATCTTGTATGATCGCCATCCCAATGAAGCGGTACCGAACCGATGCCACCATGACGGTTTTTAGCAACGATACACTCTGATTTTGTGGTATCGCTCATATCTTGGTCTGCGCCTTTTTCGCTATCGTAATAAGCCTCACGATAAAGGAACAATACAATATCTGCGTCCTGCTCGATAGAACCCGAATCACGAAGGTCGGCAAGAGCCGGTTTGTGTGATTTGCCCTTTTGTTCGGTAGCACGAGAAAGCTGAGCGCAAGCGATTACAGGAATCTTTAACTCTTTTGCCATTATTTTAAGACTACGAGTAATTTCAGAAATCTCTTGAACACGGTTGTCGGTGTGTCTTGGAGAATGCATAAGACCCAAATAGTCGATAATTACCAAATCTACGCGTTTCATACGGCGAAGTTTTGCCATCATTTCAGGTACGGTAATATTTGAAGTTTCGTCAAAATAAATCTCTGCTTTAGAAAGATTTTCGCCCGCTTGGGTAAGTCTTGTCCACTCTTCGTTTGCAAGTTCACCTGTACGCAACTTTTCACTACCAATTGCCGCTTCACTAGAGAGCATACGCTGCGCTAATTGGTCACGCGACATTTCTAGCGAGAAGAAACATACGGTTTTGCCAGCGTTTACTGCAACATTGCGCGCAATGTTAAGCGCAAACGAGGTTTTACCCATACCAGGACGAGCACCAAGAATAATAAGGTCTGACTTATTAAGACCGGTAATTTTCTTGTCTAGTTCGCCAATACCGGTAGGAATACCAATATAGTCGCCACGCGTTTCGGGGTCGTTAATCTTGGTAAGTCGGTCATAAGTTTCGGCCGAGATAACGTCCTTAATGTGTGTAAGACCGCCGATTTCTCTACCATCACGAATTTCGTAGATACGTTGTTCTGCTGCGTCAAGCATCTTACCCGAATCCATCACGTTTTCGTCAATATCTTTGAGTATTCCCTTTGCGGCAGTCATAAGAGCGCGTTGATAATACTGCTCTCTAATAATACCTACGTAAGTAAGTACGTTTGCCGATGAAGGAACCGACTGAACGAGCTTTGTAAGATATTCCTTACCGTTTGCCTCGTCATAAACTCCGTCTTTTTTAAGACGCTCAAGTAGTGAAATAAAGTCGATAGACTGGCTAAGCTCGTACATTGACGAAATAGCGGCATAAATCTCTTTGTGTTGTGGTATGTAGAAATATTCTGCCTTAACCTGAACGGCAACGTCGTTAATACAAACGGGGTCTATAATCATAGAACCAAGTACCGCTTGTTCGGCGCCTACCGAGTAAGGCAATCTGCTACCATCAAAATCATAAATAATGTTGTTATCACTCATAACAAAATTACTCCGTTACTTTTACAGTTATTTTTGCTGTGATGCCTACGTAAAGCTTGATTTCGGCTGTGTATTCGCCAAAGTTTTTAATATCGGCAACACTCATCTTTTTGCGGTCGATAGTAATACCAAGTTCTTTCTTAATCTGCTCGGCAATTTCCTTTGAGGTAACGCTACCAAAAAGGCGACCGTTTGAACCGGCTTTTGCTTTGAGGGTAACACTCTTACCCTCAAGCTTTTGAGCGGTTGCCTTTGCTGCATCGATTTCTTCTTGTTTGTGGTGAGCAGCTGCTGCCTCGCGACTCTTAAGTTCGCTCATTGCAGCAGAGTCAGCCTCTATTGCAAGGTTCTTTGGGAACAAAAAGTTACGAGCGTATCCGTCAGATACGTTACAAAGCTCGCCCTTTTTACCCTGACCTTTTACGTCTGCTAATAATATAACCTTCATATTTAAAACTTCCTTTCAGTTAAACTTCCATAATAATTGGCAAAATCATAGGACTACGATGAGTCTTGTTATACAAGAATTTTGCCACGCTATCTTTTATACGGGTTTTGATTGTGTTCCAATCCTTTATACCTAAAACGTAGCAATTTTCAAGTGTGTTGCACACAACGTTATCAAGCGCTTGCATAAGCTCGTCAGACTCTTTGACGTAGACAAATCCACGTGACACAATGTCGGGACCCGACACAACCTCGCGAGTAAGTCCGTCAATAGCAACGGTTACAACAATTATACCGTCCTCTGACAAATGCTTGCGGTCGCGTAGCACTATGCTACCAACGTCGCCAACACCAAGTCCGTCAACAAGCACTCTACCCGCTTGTACTGTTTCGATATTCTTGATGCCCGCGTTAGATAGCTCTAGCACGTTTCCGTTTGCTCCTAACACCACGCTGTTATAGTCAATACCCATAGCATAGGCTAGTTGTGCGTGCTTATAAAGGTGCTTTTGCTCGCCGTGAATTGGTATGAAATATCTTGGCTTTACAATGCTCATCATAAGTTTTAACTCTTCTTGACAAGCGTGACCAGATACGTGCACGTCATACATTTTTTCGTACACTACGTTAGCGCCGCGTTTCATAAGTTCGTTTACAACTCGGCTAACAAGTTTTTCGTTACCTGGTATTGGTGTTGCCGAAATGATAATCATATCACCCGGCGCAATCTCTACCTGACGATGCTCGTTTGTAGCCATACGGGTTAGCGCCGACATTGGCTCGCCTTGGCTACCCGTGGTAATGATTACCAAATCGCTTGGAGCATAGTTCTTAATTGTTTCGATTTCAACAAGTATTCCGCTTGGTACGTTTAAATAACCGAGCTCGGTTGCAATATTTACAACGTTTATCATGCTCTTGCCCGATACCGCTACTTTGCGCTTGCAACGAGCAGCCTCGTCGATTATTTGCTGAATACGGTGAATATTTGACGAAAAGGTAGCAACGACAATACGATGACCTTCTGCCTTTTTAAACAAATTAGAAAGCGATTCGCCAACCAAACGCTCCGACGAGGTAAATCCTGGTCGCTCTGCGTTTGTCGAATCAGAAAGCAACGCCAAAACGCCGTCTTTGCCAAGTTCGGCAAAGCGAGCAAGGTCGATTACCTTATCATCGATAGGTGTTGTATCAATCTTAAAGTCACCCATGTGCACCACAGTACCCGCGCCACAGGTAATAGCAAACGCTACCGAGTCGGGAATAGAATGGTTTACGTGAATAAACTCTACGCTAAATTTGCCCAAATTTATTGCCTTGCCGTCAGCCACTTCATTTAACTTGGCATCACCCAAAAGCTTGTGCTCTTTGAGTTTGCCGGCAATTAGACCTATTGTAAGTCTTGTAGCATAAATTGGCAAATTAAACTGTTTTAAAAGATAAGGAATAGCGCCTATATGGTCCTCGTGACCATGTGTTACGACAAGTCCTTTTATCTTGTCCTTGTTTTCAATCAAATATGAAAAATCAGGAATAACTATATCAACGCCCGGTGTGTCAGCATCCGGAAAAGTCATGCCGCAATCCACAAGCAACATATCGCCATCATACTCATAAAGGGTAATGTTTTTACCAACCTCACCCAAACCGCCTAGTGGTATGATTTTTACAGGCAATGTAGATACTTTAGAAGCCGTATTATGCTTTTTAGAAGTGTTTTTATACTGCTTTTTAGCATTTTGTTTCTTTTGTGTACTTTTTGCCTGTGATTTGGTGTTTTTGCCTTTAGTAGATTTTGATTTAGACTGCTTTGTAGTGGTAGATTTACCACCGCTTACTAGATTTTGAACAGCCTTTTTGGCATTGGAAGTATTCTGTTTTTTACCGTTTGATTTACTTGTCTTTTGAGTTTTTTTCTTGTTTTCACTCATTAGATTAAATCTTCCTCCAATTAAATTAAAATTATGTAATATATCATCTGCACCCTACCGATACAGAGTAAAAATCAATTTTTAAAATAGTGATAATACCCCAAGATAATATCTAGTATATTTTACTATTTATACACACGTGTTGTCAAGGTTTATTATTGTTATAATTTATTATATATTATAATATTAGCGTTTCTTACACATTATAATCAAAAAAATTGTATTTTTTGCTAATTGAAAATAATATTTGTCATAATTTATAATTATCACAAGGAGGTTGATATTATGAAAAAAACAATTAAACTATTCACTGTTTTGTTATCGGTCGTTGTCATGTTGACATTTTGTTCTTGCGAAACAAAGCCAGCACCAATTTCTTCATCCAATGATCCTGTTGTTAAAGAATATAATATAAACCCACTAAACTACTATTTGGTATACTGCACCGATAATATGGCAACTACCGAAATTGCTATAAATGATCAAAGAATATATTGTAAATGGCTTGATGACAATGATCAAGAACATGTTTCAGTTATTGAAAATATAATTAAAAAACAGGACTGGACACATTTGTCGCAACAAGATGAAATTGATATCGCATTAACTTATTTTAAAAATTACAACTACCAACCGTTTAAAGAAAATGTTGGTGAATGTCTTTTATATACAGATAAAAACAATGATTTTTTCATTACTGATATTGATGCTGATATAACCTATGATTTACAAATAAATTTGACAGATTGGCGACGCTTTGCTACTAATAACACCGATACCTTCGCGTTTCTTTCAGCCGAGCCAATAGTGATTGACAATAAACAATTATATGAAGTAAGAGTGTATAAAATACAGAGGTATCTAAGTGACTCCATATATAAAAATACAACTTTGCTTCGTAATATGACCGCAAGTGATGACCTAAACAATATTGATAATATAAAAATATTATCTGGCACCTGTGCTACAGACGCTCCTGTAATTACTGACAAAAAGGATTTGCAATTTTTACAAAAATATACTTACAGTCATTACCGTTGTACAAAAAAAGAATATGCAGAGCAATTGCTCAAGGACAAAAGCAATTTTAGTTTAGAGGTAGTTACAAAAACAGGAGAAAAAATTTATCTTTATGTTATGCAAGACGGCAGCATAGCAACGCGCCAGATGTGTGGTGACAGCGAAGTGCCTGAAATATCGTATGATTTTTACACGGCAGATAAAGATAATACCCTCACCAAAGAAAAAATTGAAAATTTCTAAAAAGAAAAACTAAATCAAATTACCAACAAGGAGAATTAAAATGAAAGGAATAATTAGATGGCCTTCTATTATAGTGTTTTTTGTTTTTTACATAACCGCTATAATTGTTAGTAACTTCCCCTATCCCGAATACGCTTCTACCCCTGTTTTTGTAAATATAGGAATAAATATTTTAACCATACTTTCCTTCCTTTTTATGACCTTTATGTTCTCCGGTAGCAAAAAGTTTTTTATCACAGTTACCGCTTATTTTGCAGTAATAATTTTATCTTTAATTGTCCTTATGTCACTAGGCGGCGTGCAGACAGGCACACTACTAACTTTTATTTTACTTGTTTCATATTTAACGTTTTGGTTGCCAACAATACATTTAGATATAAGTGATGCCACCGATAAAGTATTCATCGACAATATCATTTCTTTATTTATCATACTTGCATTTACGGTAATTGCATTTTATGTTGTTTATTTTGTAGGAAAACGAATAAAGTCAAAAAACCAAAATGACGAATAACAAAAAACTTAACCCCGATTGTTCGTGTGAACAATCGGGGTTTTAATTTTACCAGTTTACTTGCCAGCGTTTTGAATAATTACCGCTTGCATTTTTGTTTTCAACCGGGTCATGTGTATGAGATTTTTCGGCTCTCGCATTTAACTCTTTATCAAACTCTGCCACGTCAAACGGAAGTTTAACAGGCACGCCGCCCTTCCATGATGAAAGATAAGCTGCGTTTGAAAGTGTTAATTCATAAATACCATCGGTACCGGGAGAGATTAACTCCTCACCGTTAAGAATAGAATTTACGTAGTTTTGAATAATGTTTTTGTGTGCTTCGCCGTCTTTACTTTGGGTAACGAATTCTTCGTATTCACACTTAATGCTTGGGAAAAGTTTTTCGGCATTAAAGCAAATTTGACGTTCGTCCTCTGGTAATTTCCACCATTTTAGAGTACCGTTTTCTACAACGATTTTACCCTTGCTACCCGAAATTTCTAGTCGGTTAGTACCCGGGTATTCACCGGTTGAGGTAACGAACATACCGGTAGCGCCGTTTTCATAGCGAGTAAGGATTGTTACGTCGTCCTCTACCTCAATATTGTGGTATTTACCAATTTCGCAGTTTGCCTGAACTTCTACAGGCATACCGCAAATCCACTGCCACAAGTCAAGGTTGTGTGGCGCTTGGTTAAGAAGCACACCGCCGCCTTCACCTGCCCAAGTGGCACGCCAACCGGCAGAATCGTAGTAACGTTGTGTACGATACCAGTTGGTTATTATCCAGATAGTTCTTTTAAGCTCGCCCAAAGCGCCGCTTTTTACGATTTCTCTAGCCTTGGCAAAGATATCGTTTGTACGCTGGTTAAACATTATTACAAACTTTTTGTCAGTTGTTTTTACTAGTTCGTTAATTGCCATTGATTTGCTAATGGTAATATCAACGGGTTTTTCAACCAATACGTTAAGATTAGCGCGTAACGCGTCCATAGCAATATCGCAATGCAATTTGTGTGGTGTAGATACGATTACCGCGTCAATAAGACCGCTTGCAAACATTTCGGTATAATTGTCAAAAATCTTTACGCCTTCGTAATTTTCGTTACAAAAAGCACGACGATCGGCCGAAATATCGCAAACTGCGGCAAGACAAGCGCCCTCTACTCTACCGCCAAAAAGCGTATTAGCATGAGCGGTGCCTATGTTACCGACACCTACAATACCTATACGAACTTTATTCATAGTAACACCTACTTTAAATTATACCTTTGCGCTACCGTAAGTACCGTTTGTGTCAGCAAAGGTTGCTGTTACGTTTTCTTTCTTCTTAGAAGTTGCAACACGCTTCATAAGCTCCTCATAGTAGAGATCTTCGTCAAAAGGAATCTCAACTTCTTTACCTAAGAAGTCAGAAAGGTGCATAGCGTTTGAAAGGATAACGCCCTTAAGACCTTCTGCGCCTTCAGCGATAAGTGGAGTACCGTGGAGAATCTTACCTGCCCAAGCGTTTACAACACCAATGTGTTGTGGGTTTTTGCTTTCAATCTCAACTTCAAGATTGTGTGTCTTAACCATACCAAATACTTCGGTATTTGTCTTTGTAAATTCAGACTCTTTCATTTCGAATTCAGTAACAGTGAGCTTGTCGTCTTCTACAACGAGCTTTGCGCCGTCCATTTGAACTTCGAAACGGTTTGAACCCTTACCGTCACCTGTTGTTGTGATGAACACACCAGTTGCGCCGTTTTCGTACTCAACGAATGTTGTTACGTCATCGTCAACTTCGATATCGTGCCAAGCGCCATACTTAATCTTTGACTGTACCTTTACAGGCATACCGCAAATCCACTGCCAAAGGTCAAGCTGGTGAGGACATTGGTTAAGAAGAACGCCGCCGCCTTCGCCTGCCCAAGTAGCACGCCAGTCGCTTGAGTTGTAGTATGCTTGTGAACGATACCAGTTAGTGATAAGCCAGTTTGTACGACGGATTTCACCGTATTTGCCTGAGTGAACAAGCTCATGCATCTTGCGATAAACTGGGTTTGTACGCTGGTTAAACATCATACCGAATACAACTTCAGGATGCTTTTCTGATTCAGCGATCATTTCACGAACCTGACGGGTGTAAACGCCTGCCGGCTTTTCGCACATTACGTGAATACCACGCTTCATGCATTCCATTGAATATTTAGCATGGTCATAGTGAGGAACTGCAACAAGGCAAGAATCAATAAGACCACTGTCGAGCATTTCAATAGCATCGGTAAAGTATGTGATGTTTGCATCTGGATATTTGTTTTTACCAAATTCGCAACGATCTGGGTTCTTGTCGCAGATAGCAACCAATTCAACCTCTGGGCAGTTGCCACCCATAATGTTAGAGGTGTGGCCTGTACCCATGTTACCAAAGCCGATTATACCAAGTTTAATTTTAGACATAATAATTTTCCTACCTTTCAATTAAAAACCACAAGATTTAAGGTAATTGTAACTGCGTGTAATGCAGTCAAATTCATTTTCACCATGGCAGTTATCCTGCTCTACGAGCATATAGTCAACGCCAGACTTTTCTGCTGCTGCAAATACGCGGTCAAAGTTGATGTTACCTTCGCCAACTACTGCGATATTGTCGCCAAACTGTGTAAAGTTGTCGCTAAACGCATAGTCCTTGAGGTGAATAACAGGTGCGCGACCTGCAAATTTTTCAATCCAAGCTGCTGGATCACCGCCGCCTGCTTGTACCCAGAAAGTATCAACGATAAAGCCAAGCTCGTCTGCTGTGAAATCTTCTGCCAAGTGCTCAAGAACGTTTTTACCATCAAACTTCAAAAATTCTTTTGCGTGGTTGTGGTACATAAACTTCTTGCCGTTTGCTTTAACAGCGCGGATTATATCAGCATATTCGTTATAAAAATCCTGGTATGTAGGACCATTGCTTGTAGAGAAGTTGTAGTAGCCAAGACCAACGTAATCACAACCAATAATCTCGTGACCGCGGCAAACCTTTGCTACGTCTTCCTTAAGCTGTGCAGGTGGAGTGTGTGTCAAAACGCACTTAAGACCGTTTTTCTTTAGGTTTTCTGCAAGCCATTCTGGTTCGTAGTCACAAACACCGCTTACTTGAATGTTTTTGTAACCAATGTCAGCTACTTTTTTGAGTGTTTCTGCAAAATCGTCAAGATTTTTGCAATGTTCGCGAAGTGTATAAAACTGAATACCTATTTCCATGATTTATATCTCCTTAAAAAAGTTTCTTAAATGCGTCGCAAGCATAATCAAATGCTTCTTCGTTGCTGTTAAACTTAATTTCGCCTACTGCGCTTTCCTCGCCTTCGCGTTCAAGACCCTGAAGGCCTACGAACTCGGTAAGGTGTGGTTCCATTGTAAATACTGTGCCACCTTGTGCCAAGTATTCTGGAATAATAAGACTATAGTTACCATCGCCCTTGCCTGGAGGAACTACAACACCGTCAGACATTCTAGCATCTTTAACGTGAACGTACTTAATGCGGTGCTTTAACATATTCCAAGCCTCAGCGGTATCTTGACCACACTGAACAAAGTTAGCGGTGTCAAATACGCCTTCGATTTCTGGGAAGGTGTTAAGAATTTCAAGACAACGAGGAGCAATATCACCGTAGATGCCCTTTTCGTTTTCGTGACAGAAGGTAACGCCGCTGCCGCGCATAACGTCAAGCATCTTACCAAGGCGATCCATAACCTCGTTTTTGTAATCGTCAGGATTCTTGCCCTTTGGAATAAAGAATGAGAACGCACGAAGGTTTTTAGCCTCGAGAATGTGAGCGAACTCAAGCATCTTTTTAAGATTTTCAAGGTGAGCTGCAAAATCGCCTGTTTCGATGTCGATTTTACCAATAGCAGAACCGATAGACCAGGTTTCAAGACCTGCAGCGTCCATCTTTACCTTTACTTCTTTAATTTTGTCAACCTCTACACCTGCAATCCAAGTGCCGTCAACGTTACGAATTTCAAGACCTGCAAGACCGTTGCGGTGCATTGCCTTGATTTGTTCGTCAATCATTGGGCTTGCTTCGTCAGCAAAGCCGTAAATCTTTACATTATTGTTCATAATTAAATTTTCCTTTCACAAACTGCAGTTTGAAAGAAAATTGTTCACAGTGCCGTTTTGCCGCGAGTGGTGCTGTATCTCTCATACCGCCCCGAGCAAAAAGTGGTGCTGTGGGCAATTTTACTCAAACTTATACGCCTGAATATGCTGAGAAGCCACCATCAACCGGAACGGTAATACCTGTTACGAAGCCTGATTTTGTTTCGTCAAGCAACCATTCTACTGTGCCAAGAAGTTCTTCTGCTTCGCCAAAACGACCCATTGGAGTAGAACGCAAAATCTTGTCGGTACGTGGAGTTGGTGTGCCATCCTCGTTAAAGAGAAGCGCACGGTTTTGGTTAGATACAAAGAAACCTGGAGCAATAGCGTTTACACGAATGCCTTCTTTTGCAAAGTGAACTGCAAGCCAAGAAGTAAAGTTGGTAACAGCAGCTTTTGCAGCAGAATATGCAGGAATCTTGGTAAGTGGACGATAAGCGTTCATTGATGATACGTTAAGTACTGAGCAACCCTTACGACCAATCATATCTACCATAAATACCTGGCTTGGAAGAAGTACGCCCTTCATGTTAAGGTCGAATACAAAGTCAAAGCCTTTTTCGTCAATGTTAAAGAATGTGAGGAAGTCCTCTGCGTTTTCGTCGCCTGCAACGTATTCTTCGTGCGCGGTGGTGCAACGTGGGTTGTTACCGCCTGCGCCGTTTACAAGAATATCGCACTTGCCAAAGTCAGCAAGAACCTTCTGATGAACAGACTCAATATCAGCCTTATCAAGGCAGTTGCACTTATACGCTTTAGCGGTGCCACCGTTAGCATTAATACCTTCAGCAACCTTAGCTGCTGCTTCTTCATTAAGGTCAAGGAGCGCTACCTTTGCGCCCTTGCTTGCAAGGAACTGTGCAAAGCCAGAGCAAAGTACGCCGCCTGCACCTGTTACTACGATTACTTTATCCATTATTTGTTACTCTCCTTTTCAAGTGTATCCCAAGCGCCTAGCATATACATAATGCCGAGTGCGCGGTCATATAAGCCATAGCCAGGTCTTACTGTACCTGCCTTTTCACCCCAAAGATGTCTGCCGTGGTCAGGACGAATATAGCCGTCGAATCCACAGTCGTGGTAAGCCTTCAAGATGTCGAGAATTCTTGTGTCACCATCACAGTCGCGGTGGCTAGCTTCAGAGAAGTCACCGTTAGGGAAGTGCTTAACGTTACGGATGTGAGCAAATGCGATACGGTCGCAGTGCTTTCTAACGATGCTTGCCACGTTGTTGTCAGGGTTAGCGTTAAGGCTACCTGAGCAAAGTGTTAAGCAGTTGTATGGGTTGTCAACCATCTTAAGGAATCTGTCAATGCTTGGCTCGTCGATAAGAAGACGTGGAAGACCAAAGATATCCCATGGTGGATCGTCCATGTGAATTGCCATCTTGATGCCTGTTTCTTCGCAAACCGGCATAAGCTTTTCAAGGAAGTATTTAAGGTTTGCCCAAAGTTTTTCGTGGTCAACACCTTCGTAAGCCTTAAAGAGCTCGTCAAGTTTTGCCATTCTTTCAGGTTCCCAACCTGGGAATGACATATTGTATTTTTCGGTAAAGTCGAGAATGTAGTTAGCCATTGCGTTGTAGTCGTCTTGGATCATACCCTTTTCATAGAAAAGTGCGGTAGAGCCATCGCCTACTGGGTGGAACAAATCAGAACGTGTCCAGTCAAAAATTGGCATAAAGTTATAGCAGATAACCTTAACACCAAATTTTGCAAGATTACGAATTGTTTGAATATAGTTTTCAATATACTGGTCGCGAGTAGGAAGACCAATCTTGATATCGTCGTGAACGTTTACCGATTCAACAACGTCAATATTAAAGCCGTACTCGTCGCACTGTGCTTTTACTTTTGCGATTTCTTCTTCGCTCCAGATTTCACCCGGCATTTTGTCGTGAAGCGCCCAAACAATACCTGTTACGCCTGGGATTTGCTTAATGTCTTGCAGTGAGATTTTATCGTTGCCCTCACCGTACCAACGAAATGTCATTTGCATACATTTACACCTTCCGTTTTTCAAAAATTTTCACAATGTTTTATAGGCATAATATACCATTGTTAGTTATATTATACAAAATTACTTTTAACAATGGAATTGCAAATATTATCTTTAAACATTGCAAATCGTATCAAACTGTGGTATAGTATTAAAAAACAAAGTTTTTCCATCATCTAAAGCCTCCCTTGCCTAAAGGGAGGTGGCACGGCAGAGCCGTGACGGAGGGATACAAAATGCAGCGAAAACACAATAACAACCTAACCCATATCGCCAAAACTTTAAGAAAAAACATGACCAAAGAAGAGCGCCATCTATGGTATGATTTTTTACGTTCATACCCTGTGCGTTTTCTAAGGCAAAAAGTAATTGACGATTACGTTGTTGATTTTTACTGTCACGAAGCGAAACTAATTATCGAACTCGACGGTTCACAGCATTATGAGGAAAAAGAAATGCTAAAAGATAAAATTCGTACCGAAAAAATCGAAAATAGAAATATCACGATAATTAGAATTCCAAATAATGAGATATCTAAAAATTTTAGAGGAGTTTGTGAATATATAGATTTTTGTGTTCAAAAATCTATCCACCGCTGAATCCCCTCGCACATAATATCCCTCCACCAAGCAAGCTTGGTCCCCCTCCCTTTAGGCAAGGGAGGCTAAATTTAAAACATTAAAGGTGACTTTATATTATGAGCAAGTATTTTACACACAAACAAGATGGTCTTAACTGTCATTATTACTGTGACGAGCGACCAAACAAAGACTCTTTTAAACTACATACGCACGACACTTTTGAACTGTATATTTTCGTGCACGGACGCGGCAAATTTCTAATAGAAGGTAACGAATACCCCCTATCTCACGGTGATATTATACTAATGCGACCTGCCGAGGCGCATTATATAGACATAGATACCACCCGACCTTACGAGCGTTTTTCGGCCCACTTTAGCGAGGACTTTTTTAAAGCGTTCGACAAAGACGGACTACTGCTAGAGGCATTTTTAAACCACGAACCGGGTACATTTAATCGTTATTCACGTGACGAATTCAAGCCCGAAATATATAATCTACTGGTAAACAATCTACTTAGCGAATCGCAAAACCGCCATTTGCAGGTTAGTTGCAATTTATTGCCGCTACTAAACGAGGTTTATAAGGTTTATAAATCGAGCCGCGACACCTTGACGCAAGACAACTCCCCAGTTCAAAAAATCGTAAGATACATAAACAACCATATTAACGATAACCTAACGCTTGATACAATATGCAATAAGTTCTATATCAGTAAAGCGCAACTTTGCCGCAGTTTTAAGGCGGCCACCGGCTCTACGGTGCAAAACTATATAAACGCAAAGCGCCTTGTAAACGCCAAACGAATGCTGTCAGACGGCATCTCGCCCACCCGCGCCGCAACCCTTTGCGGATTTAACGATTACTCGGTATTCTACCGCGCATTTTACAAAGAATACAGCAAAGCACCAAAAAAAGAATATAACAAAATATAACTTCTAACTAACGGACAACCAATGGTTGTCCCTACACAATAAATATTAAAATTTATCGTAGGGACGAGCATTGCTCGTCCGTTTTGTTTTAACATTTTTGTTACCTTCTGTTACAAATTTTGCGTTTTTTGTAACCCAATATTACAAAATTGTTATTTGAATATTATTTTCAACAAGTATATAATCAAATTAGTGAGAAAACATGGAGATTTCTCTATCTAATATCCAACAATAAAAATGGGGGCGTTAAAAATGAAATTGACAAAAAAGAAAAGTTTAATTTTTATAATTGGTATTTTTATGCTAATTGCAAGTATTGTTGTATCGGTTTTGGTTTTAAACTCTCCCCAAACACAAAACAACGAATCTGATAAAAAGGAATATGCCGGTTCATACGATAGAAGAACGTACATATATGCATTCCAACGTTTGCGTGAAGATTTCGGCGAAAATGTGTCTGAATTTTACTATTACACCAAAGATATAAATGGCGATGGTAAGTATGAACTGCTTATTCTCGAAAATACCACACTCTACATTTACACATATAAAGATAGAGAAGTTCACCAAATTGGCAGTCACGATTTTGTAACCGGTACATTCCAATTTTTAGAATCTGATAAATATGACGGTATTTTTGTGTTTACTCAAGGTGGCAGTTGTGACCATTATAACTATCTAACGATAATTAACGGAAACATAAGTATTACCCCTATATGCAAATACGATTATAGCGGCGAAGACGCCTTAGAGGGCGCTATGTGGGTAGATATGAGCGACGACAAGGAAATGGTTGCCGAAGCTAAAAACGTTTACTCAAATGTTATAACTTTTTCACAATATACACCAATTAGTTTTCAAGGTAACGATGCGGTAAGTTTTGCGTGCGGCGCCTATAAATATGCAGCCGTTGTTGAATTTGAAGAAGAAGTTGCAAAAAACTTAAAAATATATTCTGAAAAATCAAAAATGTTATTACAAACAATACCACTCAATCGCTCTGAAGACCTGCCTTTAACCGACAGAAGCGTTTATGCTACAGATGTTAATTTTGACGGATATCTTGATATATTAGTCCCCGATATGCACCCTGCCCGCGCAATATTTTATAACGCGTATATTTACAACACAAAGCAACAAAAGTTTATAGAAGCGCCGTCATTTAAAGATCTGCCAAATCCTGCACTTGATACCAAAAACCGCCGCATTTTGCACAGCAGTAGCGGTGACAGTATGATGAGCTTCGGTATGGATTATTATGATGATAACACAAAAGATTTTGTGTCGATAGGCAGCATATCAATATCACCAAAGAACGACCAATATCATTTTGTAGAATACAGTTACAAAGATGGCAAAAGAAGTGTTAAAAACGAGTTTTACGTGCCTCTGCACGAGTACTACCTTATACCAAAACAAAATCCCGACGTAGTTCCCTATTACGAGGATGGCGGCATTTGGGAATTAGATTCTGACAAGTGGGACAAATTGGTAACAACTACAGACACCGATTTTTCGGTTGATACTACATCAAGCGATAATCCGTTATCACTTGAAGAAGTTAAAAAGATATTTGAACCTTTACTTCAAAAAGCGGTGGAGGTAGAGCAAACCATAATTAACGATTCCGCTACCTTCCAGTATGAAAAAGAAATTGCTTTTAGACATAATCAAAGTGACTACTCGCTTATAACTGACACTAATTTTCAGCGGCTTGACAGTGTTTGGAATTACACCTATACTGCGTTTACTATGGATGCCGCTCACAGAGCATTTGGTATAAGTCTTGACCAACAGACACCCTCTCCCCGCTTTTTAGAAAAGGATGGTAAGCTATACTATAACCGCAATGGTCACGGTTATAATTCTGATTTTGATATTCAGAGTTTAAAAATTGTAAACCAATTTAAAAACGCAATTATTGTAAGCATAACCGACCAAGAATTACCCGACGAAACAAGTATATTTATATTGCAAAACACCGAAAGCGGTTGGCGGTTTGCCAACACGCAGGTGGAAAGCTATAAAGTAAACGCCGATAACTATTTGTTAAAATTGGTTGCAGTAAACGAAAAACAACAACCCGCCATTGACGCTTTCACAAACTTTTTAAATGGTAAAGCAGTTGCCAAAGATGTTACACCAAATAAGCCGGCACAAAGCAAAGACTATATTTATATATCCGACTTAAATTGTCGAGATCTTACTCTTACTGGCATTGACCAGTTCGCACTATTCGACCTTAACGATGACGGTATTCCCGAGCTTATAACCGACGGTTATACTATGGATGTATTTTCGTACGATAACGGTGAGCTAAAAGTGATTTATGAAACACCCGCGGGTTCATCATCGCTTAAATATCTTTTGGCAAGCAAAAAGATTTATTGGAGTCTTGCAACCACAGGTGTTTCATACGAAATTGCAAGCTTTGATAAGGACCTAAACGTAACTGTCGACACCTATTTTGACGGCAAAACCGAGCAAGAGGGTGACGAAGAAAGTTTTTATCATAACGAAAACAAAATAACCGAATCGGAATTTTATAAGCTTAAAGCCGAATTTTTTGCCCCGCATTTTTTCACCCCACCCGACACAGCGTGGTATGCCTACAACACACCAAACAACTCATTATCTACAAATCGTGATATTGGCGAAATGCAGCCCGAAACACAAGAAATAATTACAATAGACGGTAAATGTTATCAGTCTTACATAGCGTCAAACGTTGATATACGATATATTTGGGTAAATAAAGAGGAATACGAAATGAAAACCAATTGGGACTGGATACCCGTGGGCACAAACAAATTCTATTCGCTAGAATTACTAGGAAATGTTAATGAGGGTGGAAAATAAGGAGTGTTTTTTATGAAAAAATTTATATTTTCTATTACTGCTTTATTCCTTGCATTATCACTTTGTGCTTGTAATACAACAAACACAGAAGTTAATTCTTCTTACAATAAAGGTTCCGATATTCAGGCTGCAGAAAAAACGCAGGAAGACATAAAAATCGAAAGTGTCGAATATCAAATTTCACGTCAGGACAATTCGTACCGAAACACGAGCGACGAAATTTTGATTGAGAATTACTACGATCAGGTTATTGTTAAAGGTGACAGCGAGAGTATTTCTTTAATAAATAGCGCAATTAGTGACAATATGCACGAAAGTTTCCTTAAGCCCGAGGATATGCAAAATTACGCACAGCACGCAACACCGGAATTTCCGTATAGGTCGAATTATACGGCAGAAGTAACGCATAACGCCAATGGATATATATCTATTAAAATGCTTTCAGTGTGGTATATGGGCGGTGTGCACAATAGCATTTGGTATGGTATGACCTTTAACCTTAATACAGGTTCACTCGCAACACTTACCGAACTTACAGGCATAGATTCTAAAGCGCTGGAATCCCAGCTTAAAGAAAAAACTTGGAGTTATTTAACAACCGAACATAAAGACGAATTATTTGCCGATGCATACAATACGTTACAGGATTACACTTTAGATAAATTTGATTTTTATGTAGAAAATGGTGAGATTGTTTTACTTTTCCCTGTATATACGTTTGCTCCGGGCGTGGTAGGGTCAATGACCGTTCCAACGGGTGTGTATATAGATACAAAATAATATTTTCGATTGATAAGATATAGCAAAAACGGACGAGAAAAACTCGTCCGTTTTGTTTTATTCCAATATATTACTTGTTATATAATCAACGCCGTAGTCGATAAGGCGCTCGGCATCGCCTGGGTTATCAACCGTCCAAACGTTTACTTTAATATTATTTGCGTGGCAGGTATCTATAACCTCTTTTGAGCAAACCCAATGACCGATATCTAAATCAAAGTTATATTGCTTTAAGGTAGCTAGTATATCGTCGTTAAACTCTTGAACCAAATACTGAATAGTAGCGTCCGGTTGTTGCTGCCTTAAATCTATAAGATTTTGCAAAGAAAAAGATATAAATATAAGCTTTTTAGGGTCGTAGTATTTTTCTACCTCGGCATAAATCTCTGCTATGTGCTGAGGCGCCATTCTCTCTTTTAACTCTAGCACCGCAATTTTGCCGTAATATTTACAAATAGATAAATAATCTTTAAGATCAGGGATTATAAAATCACTACCAACCGTACGATTTTTTTGTGGTTTTAGAGTTAATGATTTAAGCGTAGAATAATCGGTTTCGGTAAGTCGATAATTCTCGTTGCTAAGGCGCTCGGTAGTATCGTCATGAAAAACTACAAACTTACCGTCATGCGTCACGTGAACGTCGGTTTCAATACCTACGTAACTGCGATTACCCGCAGCAACAAAGGCAGAAATTGTGTTTTCTAGCTCTAGTCCCGAAAGACCGCGATGAGCTATAAACTGTGTGCCATTTTTCTTTTCAATTTTAATTGTGTTAGACATTATAATACAATTCCTCTCTTGCATTAAATTGAAACAATTTATTAACGTAGGGAACGACCTATGTGTCGTTCCGTTACGGTCAGGCACACAGGCTCCGACCCTACGATAAAACAATTATTTAACAATATCTTTTATTACTTCACCGGCAATTATTAGCCCCGCTACACTCGGCACAAATGGTACCGAGCCGATTATATTATCGGCGTTTGTAATTGGCTCCTCTTTAGAATATACAACCTTTAGTTTTTTGATCCCCTCTTTTTTAAGGCGAGTTCGCATCACCTTTGCTAGTGGACAAACACTTGTCTTGTAAATATCGGTAACTTCAAACATTTCGGGATGCAGTTTATTGCCCGTACCCATGCTGCTGATAATTTTTGTACCACTCTTACCAGCGCGTACAATAAGCTCTACCTTTGCGGCAACAGTATCGATAGCGTCAACGATATAATCATATTGCGCAAGGTCAAGCTCGTCAGCATTTTCGGGCAGATAAAACGTTTTATGCACGGTAACCACGCAGTCCGGATTTATGTCTAGTATGCGCTCGCGCGCCACGTCAACCTTATACTGACCAATTGTTTTGTGGGTAGCGTAAAGTTGACGATTTATATTAGTCACGTTAAACGTATCGTTATCTATAAGGTCAATTTTGCCAACCCCTGCGCGAGCAAGAGCCTCGACAGTGTAACTGCCGACGCCACCCACACCAAACACCGCTACACGGGTATTTTTTAGTTTTTCTATCGCCGCCTCGCCTAAAACGGCAATAGTTCTTGTATATTGATTTTCCATAAATTTTAGCCTTTATACAGGTTTTATAGTAAAGTTAAAGTTTATCTTTTTATCGTTTGTGCGATATTCTTCTGCAAGAACAGGACCACAAGAATTAGAGCCTATACCAGACACCTTATAGTCTATGCGAAGGTGTGTTTTGCCGTCCTTTACAAGCTCGTTTATATGCTCGGCCTTTGTTAATGCCGCGCCGCTGTAAGCAGACACGTTAAATTCAAAATTCTCGGCCTCTATGCACATTTTACCAATTGTTAGCATTCTGCTGCTTGTATGGTTACCATGCTCTTGCGGACGAATATAATTTACGTACTCGTATTCGGCATTGCTTTCGTACGCACCGATAAGTCCTGCGTGACACATATCAACGTAACTTTCATAAGGTCCGTTACCAAAATACTTAAAGTCTGCGTTAGCGTTTGGTAGTTCGGTCTCAAAACCAAGACGAGGCAACCAATAAGCATTTTCACGAACGTCACCGTCGAGCGAAATACTTATTTTACCCAATACGTCAACGCTAACTGTAAGGGTGTATTTAATCCATGGCACACGGCTTACTGCGGCCACACTACCCTTTACTGTGATAACGTTATCTGTGCAAGTACACTCATAAACCTTACCAAAGCGAGTATGATAGCACTCACCTACCCAAGAGCTCATCCAATTTGCCTTTTCTTTGCGGTCGTTATCGGTAGGAGCGCGCCAACAAGTAAGTTTTAACACGTCGCAAATTTGCTTTTCACCGTCTATTTCGATATCGGTAAAGTTACCGAAATGACGAGAAAATACGTATCTAAAGTTATCGCCCTCGATGATATAATCGTTGCCGCTTTCTTTAACTTCGACAAGAGGTAAAACCTCTTCGCAAAGTGTTTCATAAGGCAAAGCGTGTTGGGTGTGAGCAATAACGTCATCACCATTTACAAGCTCGCAATTAAGATATGCGCCATACTGGCAGTAAAGCTCGGGCACCGCAATATTTATCGTAGTTTCACCAAGTGGAGCAACGTCTAAAAATAGTGTTTCTTGACTAACCGCTTTACCATCGGCAGTAATAGTGTAAACAAATTTAAACTCGTTAAGGTTTGTAAAACTGTAACGGTTTTTAACGGTTAAAACACCATTTTCAAAGGTAGTAGCCATAGGTCTATAAGCCGATTTAACCTCGAGTGTACCCGCCTTTAGACTACGATCGTAAAATACCATACCATCGCAACAAAATTCACCAAAGTGAACTAGCTCACCCTCAAAGTCACCACCGTAACAAGGCACGCCGTCTTTAAGCACAGTGTGGTCTGCCCACTCCCAAACACAACCACCAATTAGCGATTTGTGCTTGTTAAAGAGTTCCACGTAATTATAAACGTCACCAGGGCCATTACCCATAGCGTGTGAATATTCACAAAGGAATATCGGCTCGGTTATATCGGGGTTATTAACAAATCCCTCAAGATCTTTTGGAGCGGTGTACATACGAGAATAAACCTCTGAAACACCTGGGAATCCCTCTCGGCAAGAACACTCCCAATGACAAAGTCGTCCATCGCCTAGTCCTTTTACGTAGTCGGCCATAGCCACAAAATTGTCACCGTGACCCGACTCGTTACCGAGCGACCACATAATAATACTTACGTGGTTTTTATCGCGCTGAACCGTTCTTACCATACGTTCAACGTGTTCTTTTTTCCAGTCGGGATGTGTACCCGGCCAGTTGCCTGCAGGCTCGGTGTAGCAATATGGTTGTGACGCATAACGGCAAATAAAACCGTGTGTTTCCATATCGCATTCAAGTATCACGTAAAGACCATATTCATCACATAACTCTACAAACTTTGGTGGTGGTGGGTAGTGAGAGGTGCGAACACAGTTTATATTAAGCTTTTTCATAAGCAAAACGTCGCGTAGCATCTCTTCGTCGGTCATATACCAACCGCCTATAGCGCTTGTATCGTGGTGATTTACACCATAAAGTTTTACAGGCACACCGTTTATAAGTAGTTCTCTATCATTTGAAATTTCAATAGTTCTAAACGCGGTTTTTTGAGTTATAATCTCACCATCGCGCTCGATTTTAACAGTATAAAGTTGTGGCTTTTCGGCATTCCAAAAAACAGGATTTTCTACTGCGAATTCAACGTTTATACCGCTTTGCTCGGCTATAAAATCACCATTTACGTCAAAGAGTGAAACGGTAATTTCCTTGCCCGCGTTTACCAAAATTTTGTTATCACGCGCGATTACGTCAAGATTTGTAACGTGGTCAAAAGGACGTTGTAGCACGTAACAATCGCGGAAAATACCGTTCATTCTAAAGAAATCTTGGCACTCAAGATAGCTGCCGCAACACCATTTAAGCACCTTAACGGTAATATCGTTGCTACCTTCGGTTACGTAATCGGTTATATCAAATTCAGCTTGCAAGTGGCTACCCTGTGTAAAACCTACGTACTTGCCGTTTATGTAAAGAAATGCGCAAGACGACACACCCTCGAGCACGAAATAAACCTTGCCCCAGAGCTTTTCTATGTTGAAAGTGCGATTATAAACACCACATGGATTTTCATCGGGCGCATAAGGCATATCAACAGGATATGGGTACTCTTGATTAGAGTAATTTACAGTATCATACCCTTCGGTTTGCCAAGAGGATGGTACGGGTATGCTGTCCCAATTATCTATAACCTCTGGCACGTCAACCTCGCGCTCAAAATATTTAAAATTCCAAACGCCGTTTAGCAAATTATATTCACCAGCGCCGCTTGGTATATAGTAACTGCGCGGCTCGCATCTATTTTCACTTGTTTTAAAAGGATTTTCATAAATTCTCATATTATTTACCCCTTATCTCTGAGATACAACGTTCTTGTGTTTCGGTGTTTATATACGCTCAGCACCAAACCTACGCCTAGATACATACACATAAGCGAAGTACCGCCCGCGCTAAAGAATGGCAAGGTTACACCGATAACAGGAAGAAGTGCTACGCACATACCAATATTCATAATAATTTGCGCAAGCATCATACCAAAAAATCCAACGCACATTATCTTACCGCTATTTTTATTACAATTGCGAGCAATACGCACCGCGCGCAAAGCAATTGCAGCAAGCAAAATAAGTACCAACATACAACCTACAAATCCAAGTTCTTCGCCAATACTTACAAAAATAAAGTCGTTTTGTCCTTCCGGTACGCCTTCGGATTGGGTTAGACTACCTTGGAACAAACCTTGTCCCCAAAATCCGCCGTTAGCAAGCGCCATACGACCACGATATTGCTGGAAGGTAGAGCCCATAATATCGGCCTCGATATCAAACATACTCATAAGTCTTGTTCTTTGGTCGTCGTTCATTATCACAAAATAGATAAGCGGAGAAGCAACAAAAATAGTAGCAAAAACTGCTACAAAATATTTCCAAGATACGCCTGCCGCCCACATCATACAAAGTACCATAACAGCAAATACAAGCGCCGTACCATCGTCACCTTGGAAGTGTATAAGCACTACCGGGAAAGCGCCGTGTAAACATATTGGAATTAGCGTTTTTAGTTTGTTTATTGTGGCTTTAACCTTATTTAAATGGGTAGCAAAAGTAACGATAAAACAAACCTTTAATAGCTCTGACGGTTGAAAGGTAGTAAAACCAAGATTAAGCCACGCCTTATCGTCGGTGCCCTCTGGAGCCCAACCGATAAAAAAGGTCAAAATTACCGGCACCAGACCTATAATCGCCAACAAATACCAGTATTTAGAATACTTTTCAAAATTTATACCCGATATGATTATTGCCGCCAAAACACCAACAACCATACCAATACCTTGAACCATAAGCGGTCTTAAAGAATTAAGGTGCATTGTAGCCGAATAAACCGCCAAACAACCATAAGAAGTTGCCGCGATACATAGCAACAACATTAGTTTATCGGTTTCACGTATAAAGTCGGCAATTTTTGCTATTATTCTACCCACTGTTGCCACCTGCCTTTCGCTAAAAATTATACATAGTTATTATATATAATAATAAAGTATTTTTCAAGCAAAAATAAAAAAAGGACAACCTTTTTTGGTTGTCCTTTAAAATTTATAATTTAGAATCCCAAAAGCTTTGTGCCGGCAATTTCTAGCTTTTCACGCTTAGCAATTGCACTTTCGTTTGTATCGCCTACCGCGCTAATATAAAGCTTGATCTTAGGCTCTGTACCAGATGGACGAACGATAAGTGAACTGCCATCTTCTAGGTAGAAGCACAATACGTTAGATTTTGGTAAATCGATATTAGTAATCTTGCCGCTAGCTATATCAAGGCTTTCTGCTTTGTTAAGATTGTCAAAACGAGCAACCTTTAATCCGTCAACCTCGCTTGGTGGATTGATAGCAAGACGCTCCATAATATCGGCAATCTGCTTCATACCTGCTTGACCCTCGCAAGTAAAGCTCTTCTGTGAGCAGTAGTAGTAACCGTACTTATCATAAAGCTCGGAAAGAACCTCTACAAGGTTTTTACCAACCGACTTATAGTAAGCCACCATTTCACAAATAAGCATTGCGGCAACAACTGCGTCCTTATCACGAACGTAACCGCCTGCGAGGTAACCGTAGCTTTCCTCAAAGCCAAAGATATATCTGTCGGTTTCGCCTGCAGCTTCCAAGAGACCGATTTGCTCACCAATAAACTTAAAGCCTGTAAGCACGTCGCGAAGCTCGCAACCGTAATCTTCCGCAACTTTTAAGCAAACGTCGGTAGTAACAATAGTCTTAACCGCAACAGGATTTTGTGGCAACGTACCGCAAGCTTTTCTACCCTTTAGGATATATTCAAGCAACAAAGCGCCAACCTCGTTACCGGTAAATAGACGATACTCGTCACCGTTTGGCACCGCAATACCTACACGGTCAGCGTCTGGGTCGGTAGCAAGTAGCAAGTCTGGTTTTACCGTTTCTGCAAGTTTTAAAGCGCACTCAAACGCCTGACGAATTTCAGGGTTTGGATAAGGCGCTGTTGGGAAATTGCCGTTTGGCAATTCTTGTTCGGGAACAACTGTTACGTTGGTCGCGCCAATTTTAGAAAGAATTGCGCGAACAGGCTTATTACCCGAGCCGTGAAGTGGTGTGTAAACAACGTTGAGTTTAGACATATCAATATCCGTATAAACACGTTGTTTTTGTACGTTTTGAAGATATGCCTCAATTACGTCGTCACCAATATATTCAACCTTGCCTTCAGCTAAAGCCGCGTCAAAATCAACACGCTTTACACCGTCAAAAATATCAACGCTATTCATAACAGAAAGCACGTAATCAGCCGCCTCAAGACCTAGTTGACAACCATCGTTACCATAAGCCTTATAGCCGTTGTACTTTGATGGGTTGTGGCTAGCAGTTACAACAATACCAGCGTCGCAACCTAGATGGCGCACCGCGAAAGATAGCATAGGAGTAGGCATAAGTTCTTTGTAGATATATACCTTAATGCCGTTTGCCGCCAAAATAGCTGCCGCATCGCGAGCGAAAACGTCTGATTTAATACGGCTGTCATAAGCTATTGCAACCTTGCCGTTTTTGGTAACAGAGTTTACGTAGTCTGCAAGACCCTGTGTTGCCTTGCCAACTGTATAAACGTTCATACGATTAGTACCCGCTCCTATAACACCGCGAAGACCGCCTGTACCAAATTCAAGGTCTTTATAGAATGCGTCGCTTATAGCCTCATCATTACCTTCAATGCTTTTAAGTTCAGCTACCAAGTCAGGATCGATAGTTGCCTTTTCGCACCAAAGTTTGTATTGTTCATTAACCATTGCCAAAACCTCCCTAAATTTATACACTTTAATTTTATAATTATTTAAAGCAGTTGTCAACCAAAATTTAAAGAGAGGTTTCGACAAATTAATTAACTAAACGTTCCAAGTCCAAAACTGACCGAGAGCGCCTTGTCCACGCGGTTCATAGCGCCCGCGTCAACGGCACCCATTTTCTCCTTTAAGCGTTGTTTGTCTATTGTGCGCACCTGCTCTAACAGTACGACACTATCTTTACTAAGTCCGCAACACTCGGCGCTTATATCGATATGAGTAGGTAGTTTGCTTTTTTCGTGTTGACTTGTAATCGCCGCCGCTATAACGGTTGGGCTATATCTGTTACCTACGTCGTTTTGAACTATAAGCACCGGTCGCATACCGCCCTGTTCCGAACCGATTACGGGACTTAAATCGGCATAGTATATTTCTCCTCGTTTTATATTCATTTAAACTTCACACTCCGAAATATTACGTTATTGCATTACTATTTTTACCCCATTCGTAAAAATATAATCACGGCAAAAATAATTTTGCCTTATTTCAGTTTATGAATTTAAAACGGCTAGTGTTAAAAACAAAAAACGGCGAGGAATTTATCCCCGCCGCGCGTTAAAATATTTTTGTTTAGATTATTTATTTCTTTCACTAACCTTGCCTTCAGGGTCAATTTCGCCTGCTTTAAGGAGTGAAATTTTAGTAAGTGCAGGACCTACGATTTCGTAGACAAGAACTGCAAACAAAGTAATGTTTGCAACGATTAAACCAACGTCGCCTAGTTCTTTAGCCTTCATTGCCATACCGAGCGCAACACCCGCTTGTGGGAACAAAGTAATACCCAAATACTTAACAATGTTGTTATCACATTTAGCTATTCTTGAACTAATGCCCGCGCCATAGTATTTACCGATACAACGAGAAACAATATAGATAAGACCGATTGCTACAATTGTTATATCCTTGAATATTGCAAGTTCTAATTCTGCACCGGAAATTACAAAGAACAAGATAAATAGTGGCGCAGTCCAACGGTCGAGTCGATCCATAAGGTTTTCAGAGAAATCACACATATTGCAGAACACAGTACCTAGCATCATGCAAACTAGAAGTGATGAAAACGCTACGTGAATTCCATCGCCAACAGGAATTGTAAAACTTATCTTTGAAAGGCCAACTGTTGCCAAAACAAACGCAACCGACATTGCAAGACGTTTTGAACGAGAGTGGAAAAATCTTTCGCAATATGTAAAGATAGCACCCATAACAAAGCCCAAAAGAAGTGACATTACAACCTCTGCAACCGGCTCAACAAGAACAGAAATAATATCAACCGAACCTGCGCTTACAGCCTTTGCCACACCAAAAGATATCGCAAAAAGAACTAGACCTACCGCGTCATCAAGCGCAACTACAGGCAAAAGTACGTCGGTAACAGGACCCTTTGCTTTGTACTGACGTACAACCATAAGTGTCGCTGCAGGAGCAGTAGCAGATGCAACCGCACCCAAAACGATAGCAGCCTCTAGTGGGAATTGTTCAGGAATTAAGAAATGCAAACCAATAAGCACTGCATCTACCACAATGGTAGTAAATACTGCTTGGAAAATACCAATAATTGTTGCTTGTTTACCAATCTTTTTAAGTTGAGCCAAACGGAACTCGTTACCAATCGCAAACGCGATAAAGCCAAGAGCAACGTCGCTTAAAAGGCTAAATGATTGCACGTTTTCGTGATTAACAAAACCTAAGCCCTCTACACCCAAAGCGCCAAGCGCATAAGGTCCTATAAGCACGCCCGCTACCAAATATGCGGTTACTGCAGGAAGTTTTAACTTCTTTGCAACACGTGAAAGCATAAGACCGGCAAAAATTGCTACTGATAAAGTCAATAATAACTCCACAAAAATACCTTCTTTATTCTAAAAAATTTCGTACGGGGGTAAGTATAGCACAACGCATTTATAAAAACAAGTTAAATTTTACACAAATTTGCGAATATTTTACACTCTTTTTTCGATAATTTATATTGAAATGTAACAAATTTGTTAGTATAATTCAAATAGAGTATTTATATTCTTTTAAAATAGTAAAATAGCGCGAAGGAGTCTTACTATGAATAAAATATCATTAAACGGCGAATGGGTACTAAAAAACCCACTTACAAACGCTACCTATAAAGCAACCGTACCGGGTGACGTGCACAACGACCTTTTAAATGCGACGGTTATTCCCGACCCATATTATTCTGACAATGCCAACACTTGCGGTTGGGTTGCCGAACAGGATTGGATTTATGAAAAGAAGTTTGAAATCACCGAAGATATGCTTCAAAACAAGTTAAATCTTGTATTCGACGGTATCGACACTTTTTCAGAAATTTATGTAAACGGCACAAAAATCGCCGACACAAATAATATGTTCTTGCGCTATGCGCTTAAGATTAACGATTACGTAACGATTGGTGAAAACACCGTTACCGTAAAACTACTATCAATTCGTCAAAAGGCTGCCGAATATCCAAAAGAAGGATATTTTGGTTGCTTTGACGTGCAACGTATTTTTATTCGTAAGGCTCAATGCCATTTCTCTTGGGACTGGGCGCCTAACTTCCCTGCTATGGGTATTTGGTTAGACGTGCGTCTTGAGGTTTTACCGGGTAACGAAATTTCACACGTTATCATTAAGCCAGAGCTTGACGGTAGAGCCGCTATAATAGTTCATTTGGGCAAAGACCTAAATCCTTGGGACGTTGGCGGTAAATTCCTTCGCGTAAAGGTTTGGGACGATGAAACGTCTATCGAAAAAACAGTTCCCGTTGCAGGTTACAAAACCATTTGCAATTTCTTTGTAGATAACGTAAAACTCTGGTGGCCAAAGTCTTTGGGCGAGCCACACCTATATAATTACGAAGTAACCCTCATAGAAAACGAAAAAGAAAACCACACAAAATCCGGTCACTTTGGTTTCCGTACGGTAGAGCACGACCAGTCACCTGCCGATACTCAAAAATTCTATTGCAAGTTTAAGATTAACGGCAAAGAAATATTCCTAAAAGGCGCAAACTGGGTGCCACTAGACATTATGACCGGTTGCATCACCGAAGAAAAATATCGCAAAGCAATCTCAATGGCGCACGAAGCACACTTTAACTGCTTGCGCGTTTGGGGCGGCGGTATCTACGAAAAAGAGATTTTCTACGATATTTGCGACCAAACCGGTATGCTCGTATGGCAAGACTTCCAATTTGCTTGCGCCGATATTCCCGACGATTACGCCGGCTTTACCGAGCAGGTTATTGAAGAGGTAGAATACCAAATTTCAAGACTACAAACACGTCCTAGCTTTTTTGTAGCAACAGGCGGTAACGAAAAAACCGGTACTGCAGGTCAGCTAAAAAGCCGTGGCGACCACTTGGTTTACTACACCATTTGCGGCATGTGTCACCACCTTGACGGCACTCGCCCATATATGCCGTCATCACCATATTCATTTGCCAGTGTTGGTAACGATTTAACCTCAGGCGATAGCCACGTAAATAGCTTTGAACCATCTATCGGTAAAGGTCGTTTTAAAGAATTCCGTGATATTTTGGCCGAAAAGCAGGCTCCTATGGCATCTGAAATCGCTATTCAAGGCGCTTGCCGCGTTGAGGCACTTAAAAAATACATACCACAAGATAGTCTATGGCCTGTAAACGAGATTTATAATCTTCACTATACACGTAACCCTTATGATGGTTTTGGTGGTATTCCTTTTGTAGAAAAGCAGATAACCGCCGCTAATGAAGCGTTTGGCGAATGTGACTGCCTTACCACGTACGTTAAACACTCTATGGCGCTACACAGCGAATACGTACGCGCCGACAGTGAATTTCACCGTTCACGCAAAGGCGACTGCGGTGGCGCAATGTTCTGGATGTGCTCTGATATTTGGCCTAGCGGCACTTGGGCGCTACTTGACTACTATATGATTCCAAAAGCATCATATTACGCTGCAAAGCGCTCATATAAACCAGTCACTCCAATTATTACCAAGCACAAAGACGGTACTTTTGCATTTGTTGTAAACGATACTTTAAGCGACGTAAACGGTACTTTGACAGTTCGTTGCGTTGACGTTTTGGGTAACGTATATAATGAAAAATCCGTTGATATTACCGCTTGTGCAAACGCATCTACAAAGGCTCTTTGCATTGACGATATTATCGAATACGGTACCAACCGCATACTTATAGCCGAACTTAACGCAAATGGTGAAAGCACAAAAACCTTCTTCTTCCCCGATTTGTGGAAAGACGTAGAGTGGGTTGACCCTAAACTAGAGGTATCTATCGAACGCAAGTGTGAAAAGTGCGCTACTGTTACTATTACCGCTACTGCGGCTTATGCTCGTATGGTAAATATTTTGGTTCCCGAGTTTGGCGGCACTTATATGTCAGACAACTTCTTCGATATGGAAAAGGGCGAAACACGCGTAATCGAAGTTAAGGCAGACGCTCCATTTGCTACCGAAGATATCGCAGTTAAGACTTGGCTTGACGAATGGGACAGATAAGGTGAAAAATATGTATATAAACGGTATTGGCACTTTAAACGCCGATGAACAAAAATGCCTAATCGAGCTTGAAAGTAGCGAAAACAATCTTTTCACTAGCGGCAAAGACGGCGTTTGCGGCATTTACTCTACGCTAGATAAAAAACTACAACTTATAGAATACGCCGACAAAACTTTAACCTACGTTAAATCTTCGGCAGGTCATCCCGCAATTTACGAGCTTAAAAAACCCGAGTTTAAAGCGCCCGCCCAGGCAGTGCTTATGGACCTTGACGGCACTAGCGTACATAGTGAGAGCTTTTGGATTTGGATTATCGAGCAAGTTACCGCTTGGATGAGAAATGACAAAAACTTTCGTTTTGAAACCAAAGATTTACCACACGTTTCGGGTTATTCGGTAAGTGAGCATCTTTCATACTGTATTAAAAAATACTCTCCTACCACTCCGCTAGCGGACGCGGTAAACAAGTATTTTGAAATAACCGAGTACGAAATGAACGAAATCATGCAAGGGCGCGGTAAGCCGGGCGCATTTACCCCGGCGCCAAATCTAAAAGAGTTTTTATATACTCTTAAAGAAAACGGCGTAAAAATTGGTCTTGTAACCTCGGGGCTTTATCAAAAGGCTTGGCCCGAGATACTAAACGCTTTTCAAACACTTGGTATGGGCGATCCTGTCGATTTTTACGATGCTATCATCACCGCAGGTACTGCTATACGAAAAGGTCAGTCAGGCACTTTAGGCGAGATTGAGGCAAAACCTCACCCATGGCTCTATGCCGAAACAGCTATGGCGCTAGGCATTACCGACAAAAGTCGTATCATCGGCATCGAGGACTCGGCAGCCGGCGTTATGTCGATTCGTCTTGCGGGATTTGCAGCGCTCGGTGTTGCGGGCGGCAACCTAAATCAAAGCGGTATGCTCCCATTCCTTTATGACAAACAAGAAAATGACGGTCTGATGTCACTGCTCCCCAAAATTTTAGGAAAATAAATACTAAACCCCGTGGTTAAACCACGGGGTTCATTTTTTAAATATATTTTGCAATTTGTTTTAACTGCTTTCTCGAAACTACACCTAGCTTACCATAAATGTTTTTGTTGTGGTATTTAAGGGTATTTTCTTTTATATTCATTTCTTCAAGCACCTCTTTGGTAGATTTGCCATCTACATAAAGGTCATAAATGAGTTTTTCAGTTTGAGTGAGTTCTGAAAGGCCTTGTCTGTAAAGCTCTATCGTTTGTTGTGAAAATTCGGGCTTTTCGCCATCCGCTACTTCCTCTACACCCGATTTAAGCAAAAATTCCTCGCGCGCTGCGTCAATGCGCTTTTCTGTCTCTTGAATAACAACGTAAACGCCTATCAAAAACAACTCGGTAATTATATATGAAACAGCCAAAAATTCAAACTCAACGTCAATAAACTGCTCAAGCAACCACACACAAATATTAACAAACACCGAACCGAGCAGCATTATCGCCTGAATACCCGAATCAATCTTCTTTTTGGCAGTTGCGTATATAGCAGTTATTATCATGGTTGCAAAATAGCCTATCAAATAAAACATATAAAGCTTGTGCCAAGGTCCATATTCCTTATCAAGAACCGATACACCTTCTACCTTGATAAGCGTAACACTCTTATAATATATGTCGCTATAGCCTGGACTTGCCGCAACCAAAAATACTGCCACACCCAAGCACACAAGCGGCATCCACAACCATTTGGGATGCTTTAGCTTTGTAGCGTTTAGTATTATCAAAAGCATAGATACCGGTAAAAAGACTGAACCCAAATATGCTATTCTGTTTGCGAGCAATGCCTCGCCAAGAGTAGTCGATATTGATAACACAAAGTACCCTACGTTTACCACGCAAATACTTGCAAACAACACAAAAAACCACAAGTATTTTTGGCCTATAACCTTTGAATATGTCACAAGCATTAAAAGCGAGCATAACGCCGCCGCAATATATATAGCCGATATAGCCACCATTAATCTCTCCCTCTTTTATAAATCCCACACTTTTTCCCACACTTTTATGAAAAAATTTTAAATTTCCCACACTTTTTATTTCGCACCGTGTGGGGACATTCGTGTATATGTTATTTATAATTGTAATTGCAAGTAGTTGAAGGAGGGTATATCTCTTGCCCCGCATATTTTTAGGGTTCCCCTTTATGCAATAGCATAAAGTTTCTGTTGCCGCGCCAACGAATACAGAAACCACCCTTACTTTTAAAAAAATTATATCATACTATGCGACCACGGTCAAGTAGTATAAAAGGAGAGATTCTTGTGAAAAAATGTTTAACAATCTTGTTGACTGCCATCCTTTTGGCAACTATTTGTATAGTACCGGCGTCAGCAGCAAAAGAAATGTTTACAACTCTTAGTAGCGTAAGCGTTGAAAGCATAACATTACCAATAGTTGGTCAAAAACCAACCTTTAGCGCAACTGTTTTAAGTAGCGCAAATTACACTGTGTCAAAGGTTACTTGGAGCGAATACAACGAAGATTTTGAACATATCAAAGATATGACCTCCACCGACACCTTCCGAGAAGGATATCAATACTTTATATTTATAACCTTGGAATCTAAAGGATCATGTACCTTTAGCTCCAATTTAACTCAGACCATATTTTCAAAGACCGCAAATAAATATCCACCTACCAACGATAACAAAAAGGTTCAAATTTACACTAATTTTGCAGCAAAAAAAGCTATTAACAAGGTAGATTTAAACGTAGTAAAGCCTGTAATCGGCAAAACACCAACCTTTGCAAAGGTTGATACAACAGAATATTGCAGCGTAAATAGCGGCGCTTCAAATATGACTAACGGTGTATTTTGGAAAAACGAAAAAACCAATATAAATCTAACCATAAGCAACCCATTTAAAGCAGATGGTGTATATACCGTTTATTATATGCTTTCTTCTAAAGATGGATATACGTTTACAAACAACACCAAATTTACAATTAACGGACAAAACGCTAAAGTAGACGCTCTTATAGTTTATTACGACTCTAGTAACGTTGGCATTTATTTAGATGGTTTAGTGCCAGGCGACGGTAAAAAAGAAATCGGCACTCTTGATTTGTCAGTTACCGCACCAAAGGACGGCGATAAACCCGACTACACCAAGATTGACGGAACAGGCTATTATAGCGATAACGGTATTAACGGAAGCAGCACCAAGATTTATAAAAATGGTATCGCTTGGTACAAGTCCGCCTCTTCATATATCAGCCCCGGCACTACCGAAACATTTAAAGCAGATAACAGCTATACCGTAAAAATTTCTTTATCACCTAAAGATGGTTATAAATTTACAAAATCCTTAACCGCAAAAATCAACGGTAAAACTGCTACTGTCGAAACCTTTGATGATGGTAGTGTAACCGTTTCGCTAACGCTTACCACTCTTAAAAAAGAGCACAATCACACGAACTCCGACTGGAAAAACGATAAAGAAAATCACTGGAAAGTTTGTACCGACAAAAACTGTGGTACCATTACAGTAGCAAAAGAAGTTCATAAGGATGCAAACAAAGACAACAAATGTGACACCTGTGGCTATGCTATTGAAAAGGAAGAAACTCCTACAACAAGTACTCCAAACACAAACGATACTCCTACAACCAGTACACCAAGCACCGACACAACCCCAAGTGTTTCAACTCCTACTACAAGCGAATCCCAAACAAGCACACCAGAAGTTGAACAACCTCAAGACACCGAGGTTGAAGACACACCCCAAGACGTAGCTACCGACGATAATCAAGACGAAGAATCTTCTGCTTGGATTTGGATTGTTGCAGCAGCAGTTGTTGTTTTGGGTGGTTGCGCTACAGTTGCTATAGTTTTAATTAAAAAGAAAAAATAAAATCACCGAGAGGGTGTTAATTTATGAAAAAAACATATAAATTAGTTAGTATTTTGCTTACTATGTGTTTAATTTGGGCTATGTTCCCTCTTAACGTATTTGCAAGCGACGAAATAATAACGTCTGCCAATATTACAATTCCCAAACCCGTTGGCGGAGAAAGCCCCAGTTATAGCGACCCTATTGCAGATGATAATGAAAAATATTGGGCACAAGTAGAGATCTGGTATAAAATGATCGGCGCCGGCACACTCCCCGTAGGCGCAGGCGGGCAATTTGAAACGCATAGTCGTTATACCTTGCGAGTTCGTTTTTATTCAAAACCCGGCTACACGTTTGCTGATGACTGTGTTTTTACATTCAACGGAGAAGAAACCGGTAGTTATGGTTTAGATACCAACGTATTTCGATATACATACTGGTACGCCGCTGACCCACTAAATCCTACATATACCGTTTCTTTTAATGCAGACGGTGGAAGCGGCACAATGCCTGATGAAACAGGCGTTTTTGACACCTACGAAATACCCTGGCCTACATTTACCGCGCCTGCCGGTCAATATTTTGACGGTTGGATGTATGGCGGCTATTTAAGACAGCCTGGCGATACAATTCACGTTCTTGACGACACAACCTTAAGAGCAAGCTGGGAAGATATTCCAGACACAGGCTATACCATTAGTTTTTACCCAAACGAGGGTACCGGAACAATGGCAGATATAACCAACTATTACGGTGCATACACTCTGCCCGAATGCACTTTTACCCCACCTGACGGCAAGGTATTTGATTGTTGGATGATACTGGGTGTGGAAAAAGATGCTGGCACAAAAATCAACGTAGGCGTAAACACAAGCGTAATTGCTGTATGGAAGGATGCACCAGCCGCTATCACAACCTATACACTTGCGTTTGATGCCAATGGTGGAAGTGGTACAATGACCGCTTTAACAGGTAGCACAAGCTACACCCTACCCGAATGCACGTTTACTGCGCCTGCCGGCAAACAATTTGCAGGATGGAACGTATTTGGTTATACACAAGCTGCAGGCACAACGGTTAATCTTACAAACAACTTTACAGCTGCTGCCGTTTGGGAAGATATACCCCAAATAACAACTGTTACCGCTACAGTAAACGGCGCTATTGCAGGTGCTACCGCAGGTTCTACTACAGTTACACCAGCCGACGCAACCTATACCACTTCTATATTAGGTTGGTATGATTGCGATAACGTGTTTAGTTACGGTTCAGCAACCAAGTTACAAACAAACGACAAATTCATAGGCGGTAAAACCTATACCGTAGGTGTGCGATTTACTCCGGTAGGTTCAAACGTTTTAGCAAATAACGTCGATGCAACCATCAACGGAGAAGATGGAAAAATTGGTAATTTTGACGGCAATTCACGAGATTATTATATTACCATTTCAATTCCTGCTAAATTAATTCAAAGCGCTGACGTATACGTTGACCCACCAATAATCGGCTCTAAACTTGACTATACAACCGAGGTTACAGGCACTCCTGCATATACTACCGAGGTTCGTCGTTGGTTTAAAGGTGGTAACGTAGGTGTTCCCGGTCCTGAAATTACAGATGCAAACGCTCTTGTAGAGCCCGATACCAACTATGTTTTAGATTTTACTATAGCTCCTAAAGACGGTTATACACTTGATAATTCAACCATTGTTAAAGTTAACGGTACCCAAGCTATGCGTGTTGGCACCGTTTCTGGTACAAATATTGGTGTTTACCGCGTGGAATTCACCTCGCCAAAAATTGAAATTGTTAATGCAAATGCAATAATTACAGTTCCTGTTGCGGGTGAAAATCCCTCTTATACAGTAGCATCATCCGATCCTGATAAATATGACGTAGCCGTAAACAAGTGGTTTAACTATGACAACGGAAACGATATTAACTCGCTTCACGTTTTCGAAGGCGGCACAAACTACGCCGTACGCATTGTATTTACGCCCAAACCTGGTTATACCTTTATAGGTGCAACAAACTATACCGTAAATAATCTAGCAACTAGCGGCTATGGTGAACCATCAGCCTGTCAAATTGTTTTTGCAGTAGCTCAAGGCACTCCCCCACAACACGATTTTAACACGAGCGAGTGGGGTTATAAAGACAATACCGGTCACGCTCACCTTTGCGAAACACCGGGTTGTATAAATCACCACGATACTATCGAACCACATATTCCGTCAGAATGGATTTACGACGTTTCGGTGCACTATAAGAAATGTACCGAATGTGATTTCTTATTAGAACGCGAACCACACGTTGACAACAATGACGACGGATATTGCGATATTTGTGAAGAGGTAGAATACGTAACGGTAGAGATTCCGTTTATTAAGGTTATCGAGCAAACCGGTGACAAAACACCAGGCAAAAAAACATTTGAGTTTGAAATATTTGACTTTGGTCACAGCGAGGCTGCCGACCACGTAGAGATTGTTGCAAACGCCATAACAACCAATGGCACGGGAAACTTTGACGGTGTTTTTAAGCTAAAACTTACCAAAAAAGGCTATCTTGAAGAAAATTATCTAGACGAAGGTTTCTTCGTAAAAGAAATAGTTGAAACCGCAGAGGGTTGGGAATATTCAACTGCTATTTGGTATGCAGTACCAAACTTCAATGGTGTTGGTTGGATATTCTATGTTGTAGAAAATGACAATATAAATTGGGACGAAAAAGACGAAATGATATTTACCAACAGTTATAAAGCCAACAACCCTGTCGTCGAAGAGGATGAAAAGGAAGATACCGAACCCGAAAAAGAACCTGAAAAGCAACCAGAAACTCAATCTCCACAAACAGGCGATATAAGCTATCTATTTATCATAAATATCTTATCGCTTGTATCTTTAGCTTTTATATACTTTAAAAAGACAATTTCCGCAAAATAATTCTCCTTTATTATTATAAGGTGGTGACGGTTTCCGCCACCACCTTATAATTTGACAAGACACATTTTTAAATGTATAATAAACTCATCAAACTGAAAGAAGGTTTTTTATAAAAAACGTTAAAAGACTTACAGCAATAGTTTTGACCATTTTAATTTTCGCTCTAACACTTCCCACTGTTTCGGTTTTTGCGGCAGATAGTGACGCGCGTTACGGTAGAACAAAGCTTAACGCCAACCAGCAATACGTTTATGACGCGGTAGTTACAGGACTAAAAGATGCAAAGACCGATATCGAAATAAACGTTACTGGTAAAAACATAGATTTTAGCAACGATTTAGGCAAAATCGTCAATATGGCGTATAACGACTATCCCGAATATTTCTGGTTTAACGGCGCTTGGGGAGCAAGCCTTGCCTCAAACTCAAGCTCTACTATTCTAACCCTCAAACCCAATTACACCTTTACGGGCTCTGCATTATCTAGTGCAAAAACTGCCTATAATGCAAAGGTAAACGAGCTTACAAGCGGTCTTGACGGTAAATCAGACTACGAAAAATCAAAGATTTTGCACAATAGACTAGCCGCTGCCGTTGATTACACATTTACTTCAAACGACCAAAACGCTTACGGCGCATTGGTAGAAGGCAAAGCCGTTTGTAGCGGTTATGCTCGAGCTTATCAACATCTTATGAACAAAGTGGGTATTCCTACTTGGTTTGTTACGGGTACTAGTTACAATCCTACAACAGGCGCTGCCGTTGGTCACGCTTGGAATCTTGTAAAACTAGACGGCAAATGGTATTACACCGACGTTACTTGGGATGATCAAGGCGATATCGTTTACTACGAATATCTTAATATCACCACCGATAAAATGGATGACGACCACACGCTTGGCGACGAATATAAATCGCTAGTTCCCGCCGCTACCGCAACCGCGGCAAACTATTACAAGGTAGAAAATCGCGAATTCACAAAATACGATCGAGCTCGTCTTGTAGAACTGTTAAAAAAAGACAATAACAGCACTCAAATATACGTAAACGGTAACATTGATTCGTTTATAAACTCGGTTGGCGACGATCTTTTAGAAATTGGTAAACAACTTGGCGCCAAAGGTGCGTTCTCTATCTCAAGCAGCTATTCAACCCTTAAAAACGCAGTTGTTGTAAGCGTAATCATACTTAACGGCAGCCACACTCATAGCGCTAAAACAACCGTAAAACAAGAAAATGCTACCTGCCTTGCAAACGGTACAAAGGCATACTACGTTTGTGAATGCGGTCTTAAATTCTCAGACTCTGCTTGCACAAAACAAATAAACAGCGCCAGCGAGCTTATAATTCCCGCTAAGGCGCATACACCTTCCGCTTGGAAAAACGACGCTACGGGTCACTGGAAAGAGTGTACTACCTGCGGTACAGAAACCGCCGACACACGCGGTGATCATACCGACAAAAACAAAGACAACAAGTGCGACACCTGCGCTTACGCTCTACCGGTTGCCGATGAAAGCGGTAATATAGTATTAGACGCCGGCACAAACTCAAACACCACAAGCAACAGTTCAACAAATAATAACACTTCGTCCAATACGTCAAAACCTACCACTTCCAGCAAAGATGAAACAACCTCCAGCACAGTAGAAAATACGTCAAGCGATAACGCCGAAAGTAGCGATACAACTAGCCAACCAAGCGATAATGCAACCAGCGAAGAAAATGCATCTAACGAAGAAACCACCACAGAAATTGAAGAAATCATCGAAGAAGAAATTTCTGACGATTCAGCCGTTTCTAATATGACGTGGATTATAATTGGTATTGCGGGCGCACTCGTTGTAATTGGCGGCGTGGTAGCAATTATATTTATTAAGAAAAAATAAACTTAAACGCAAAAAAAGATAGGTCTTGACCGACCTATCTTTTTTTATTTTATCTTATAAAGTTTGTCATTATCCATTTTTCTTTTTCGGGAATACCAAACTTTTCTTTGCCTAGAGCAATGCTCTTGATAAGGAAGGACATATTCTCTGCCAAAGTACGCATACCTTGTAATCCCTCTTCGTCGGCTGCCGCCTCGCCTACTTTACGTCCGTGAACGCTGTTCCAATATTGACCAGACGCTACCGGCATACCGGAAATGGTAAAGTATTTGTTAAGCTGGTCAAAGGTCGCGCTACAACCACCGCGACGTGCAACCGCAACGCTAGCGCCAACCTTCATTGTCTTGTTAAACGAGGTACTATAAAATAGTCGATCCAAAAGCGCTATAAGGCTGCCGTTTGCCGAAGCATAAAACACAGGGCTACCAACAACCAAGCCGTCGCATTCTTCAAACTTCTTTGCAAGCTCTCCGCTTACAACGTCATCAATAACGCACTTACCGTTTTTAAAACAGTAACCGCACGCTTTACAACCCTTAATTTCCTGCGCGCCTATTTGAAAAACCTCGGTTTCGATACCATTTTTTTGAAAAACCTTTTCCATTTCGGCAAGAGCAACAGCGGTATTACCATTTACACGTGGACTACCGTTAATAAATAAAACTTTCATACTTTTCCCTTTCGATTTATCTACTAAAATATAGTACTTAAAAGATTATTTTATGTCACAAATACTTCTAAGTCTAATAGTCTTTGGTGTACCCTCGATTATCTTAACAGTCTTGCTGCCTGCGTTCATATCAAAGTAGTTGTCACTAAGTATGAAGTCGCTGTCAAGAGAGTCGATTTCAACCGCTTTTGCATAAGTGTCGGCATAAACTGTAATTTCGTCACCATTTATCTCATAACGAAGGTTTGGCTCTACAAAGTCAAAGCGCTTGTGCGCCGCAAAGAGTGTTGTGCCGCTTGATACAACTTCGCCGTCAACTGTGTAAGAATAGCTGATATACGTAGTGTATGGATCTGTTTTGTTAAAGTCCATATTATCGAGTGTTACGTAAGAAAGAGCCGGTACGGTAACTGTTTGTTCCCCACTCTTAATAACGTTCGCCATATTGTCGCGAAGTTCCCAATTAACAACACCCGTAACTTCGTTTAGAGTATCGTTTGTAACGGTAAGTTCAGCAGTGGTTACAAGCTCGATATTGCGCTCGGTATTGATAAACGGACGAACGTCGTTTTCGCCTACCTCACGGCAAGAAATAAGTACAGGCGCATAGAAACGCTTTGAATAGTACTGTAATGCCTTGTATCTGCCATAAGAGTCAATACTAGCCCAAGATGCCACAGGCCAAATATCGTTAAGCTGCCAATAAAGTGAACCCATACAACGACCGCGATTGCGACGCATGTGCTCTACGCAATATTTAATAGCTTCAGCTTGGAAAAGCTGTGTCGCATAAAGGAAAGCGGGCAAACTGTTTGGATACTTGAAGTTTTCTGACAAATACTGCATCAAGAACTTGTTTGCAGGAATAGAGCGCTGGTGCATTTCCATAACGCGTGAAAATACGTTACGGTCTTCTGGTAACGTGTAAGAATTAACAGTTTTTTCGCCTGGGTATGACTGCACACCAAACTCGCTCATATAACGCCAATGCTTCGTGCGATATTCGGTAATAGGCTTACCACACCATACGTCATAATAATGGCAGTCGCCAAAGTTCTCGTTTTGTGGGTCCATAAAGTGACCAATTGAAGATGGAGATGAAGGTACGTATGGCAAATCCGGGCAAATACGCTCGGCAACGTCGGCCAACACGTCTTCAAATATCTCGAGATAACGTGGGTATTTTACAGGTTGCCAAGTGCACCAAAGTTCGATTTCATTGTTACCGCTAATAATCATAATAGACGGATGATGACGAAGTCTTGCAAGGTTTTGCTCGGCTTCAATCTTGATGTTTTCCATCATTTCATCGTCTGGGTTCATACTAGAGCACGCAAACATTAGGTCAACGAAAACGGTAATACCCATTTCGTCGCAAATATCAAAGAAATAATCGTGTGGGTAAATACCGCCACCCCAAACGCGCAAGCAGTTGAAGTTACAGTTGCAACACTGTTTTATAAGCTCGCGAGTTCTTTCTTCGCTAAGGCGAGAAAGAATGTTGTCCTCAGGTACGTAGTCAGCGCCCATAGCAAAAAATCTAACGCCGTTTACCTCGTGACAGAAAGACTGTCCCCACTTATCCTTTTCACGAATAAGTTTAACCGTGCGCAAGCCTATTCTTTTGCTAGTGTTATCTACAACGTTACCATTTTCAATAAGTTCTACGTTTATTGTATATAACGGTTGTTCACCAAGACCGCGTGGCATCCAAAGTTTGGGATTAGCAATTTCGTTTTCACTGTTTGCCACAAGTTCGATCACGCTACCATCGGGCGCGGTACAAGTAACCTTTATATCGGCGTTACCGTCAATTGCAACCTTTGGTGTTACAAACACTCTACCGTTTTCGTGGCGTTGTGTAATATAAACGTCGCTAATGCGAGCGCTATCTTTTTTGAGCAGATAAATATCCTTCCAAATACCGCCGTCAGGTAGTCTTGGACCCCAGTCCCAACCAAACATACAATGCGCTTTACGAATATTACCAAAGCCTGCCATAGCCTCTTTCGCATAAAAAGTAGGCTGCTTTGCCTCTTTTTCTTTTATATAAGCGTCGGCTGGATGAATAACTATTTTAATGTCGTTTTCGCCGTCTTTCAAAATATCGGTCACGTCAAACTCATAACTGCGGTGCATATTGTCGGTATATGCAATATGAGTACCGTTTAGATATATATCACAAATGGTATCAAGACCGTCACAACAAAGCAAAACTGTGTTGCCGTCTAGCGTATAGTCAAACTGTCTTGAAAACTCAAATTCATTGTCCGTAATACCAACAAACTTTAGTTCGTTATCGCGGTAGTATGGATCGTCTATAAGCTTGTTTTCAAGCAAAAAAGAATAAACCGAACCGGGCACTGTGCCGTCACAGTTATATTCCCCACCTACAAGATGCCAAGTACCATTAAGATTAAATCTTTGCATAAATCTATCTCCTTAAAACTAAGTTGTAATGATTATAACCTAATAACTTTATTTTTACAAGCATTTATATACAATAACAAATATTTTAGATTGAATATAAATATAACTTGTGCTACAATGAACAAAGATTTTTCAAAAAAAGGATAATGAAAATGATTTTAAAACGATTGGCATCTTTATTTTTATCGTTAATAATTATTATAAACTTAACTGCTTGTAGTTCTGTTGATACCACAAGTTCTTCTTTAAACGAAGCGCAATCAATCACTTCTTCTAAAGAAGAATACGTAGATAATTCATCTACCGATAGCACTCTCGTTTCAAACAACGAAAACAGTTTAATAGAAAACAACACCCACTCTTCAAGTGTAAATACTGATAAATTAAACTCATCGCTTCAAGAAGAAAACAAAGATAATATTTCCTCAAATAATTCGTCAAATACCAGTAGCGCCATTACTAGCAACTCAAATTCAAGCAAAAACGAATCCATTGCCGACGACAAGCCGGAATTTTTAGAACCTAACTGTAACCATAATTCAGGCGACCCATATACAAACGTCAACAAAACTCAATTTTATGCAAATTATAGCGTAGCTTGTTGCAATTTAGATGCTAGTTATCGCTCTAAGCACGGTCTTTTATCAGGTAGTCTTGACGTACCCGGTCAATACGCGCAAGATGCGTCAAACAGGCCTAAGTCGAACGGAAAATTTATAAGAAATACTGCTACAATATATTTAGATAACGGAAACACATACGTTGTTATAAACGCTAACGGCAACGAGGTTATGCGAATACATAAATCGGGAGGTTATATAACGCTCGAAGAAGTTGCAGCTTATATGTACGCCTTTGGTGGAGATGGAACTATTCCTGCAAACTACGTTTCCAAAAAAAGCAGCAAGCCCAATAGTAGCATTTGGGGCGAATACCTTCGCGTTAATCACTCTTATTTTCTTGGCGATACCAACAAATACCCTTACGAGCCCGAACTTCCCGATATATCGGGTTGCGGTGGCAAGTTGCAGTATTATGAAATGGATATAGGCACTACCGGTACCACTACACCCGGTTATCCGCCAGAACCTTATATCGAGGGCAATACCATTAACCGCGGCGCTGCTAGAATTGTATATGCGCGTTGCGATTTGAATAATAACGGCAAATACGAAACAAACGAGCTTTACGTTTTTTATACCCATAATCACTACAATGATTTTAGAGAATATCTAAATTACTATGGTGGTTGGGGTGAGATGTTTGGCAACGTAACGGGCGGCGGCGAATATAGCAGTAAATATAACGCCAACCCTTCCCCCTACGTTCAAACGGAATACAACGATTTCATACAATAAATACCGATAATAAAAAAGACAAGTCTAAAATTAGACTTGTCTTTTTGGCAGGGGTAGAAGGACTCGGAACACATTAAAACCATCCACTTATGTTCTGAGTTTATCTACTTAAAAAACTTTTTTCGTAAAATGTAGGTTATAATCATAATTATTAAACATATGAACATGAATAACCAAATACTCTCATAACTCCATGAAATTTTGAGTTTTTCAAGCATTTTTTTATAGCCCGCAGGTCCAAATAATTCGTAGATTATCCCACTTGTCCCAAATAATAAAACCAAAGAAAAAGATAATATGTTAACTACCAATAAAACAACTTTTAAAAAAACTCTAATTTTAACGTTCATGCGTTGTTTCACTCCTGAACTTAAAAATCATTGTTTTTCTCTGCTTATATTCAATATTACTTAAAATTCCAAAACAAAGAGCAGATACAATAATAGCACTATAAAATCCTACTAGTATGCTATCAAACAATATCGTGACCCCAGAGTAAATAGCTGCATAAACAACAGCAGACCAAAAGAATATTTTTCTCCATTTTCGTTTGTGAATTTTATAGAGATTACTACTAATAAAATTCTTATGTTCTTTAAAGTCTGAAGACACCTTATTAGGAAAAATTTTAGAAACTATACTTAAAAAATCAATAAAAGACAGCATAGAAACCATTATATGCATTGATATACCAAGAATAAGTACAAGCACAAAATCCAAAATATCCATACTACCTCCCACTATTCATAAACAACTCTATTTATAATTATAGACCAAAATACATTTTTTTACAATAGAAAAAAACAGTCCACTCCAAAGAGCGAACCGTAAATATTTTATATTGGTCGGCAAAGCCGACAACGAACTTATTCACTATTCACTATTACTTATTACTTTCCGAAAATCCTCGTATTTAATAAAAAGTGAAGAGTGAAAAGGGAATAGTGAAAAAGTAAAAATCCCCGTACTATTGTACGAGGATTTTTGGCAGGGGTAGAAGGACTCGAAGTCTCGCGTTGCGACGCTCGGTCAGGCTTGGCTCTGACAGTTCACCGAACTGTCATTCACTACCAAGCCCCCGTTCAAGTCCTTCATACATACAAAAAATAACAGCCCACTCAAAAGAGTGAACTGTTATTTTGGCAGGGGTAGAAGGACTCGAACCCTCACAAACGGTTTTGGAGACCGGTGTGCTACCATTGACACCATACCCCTATATTTAAAATGGTGGACCAACAGGGACTCGAACCCCGGACCAACCGGTTATGAGCCGGTTGCTCTAACCAACTGAGCTATTGGTCCACGTATGATCGTCTAACGACAGCAAAAGTTATTATACATTTATTTTTATACTTTGTCAATAAAAATTTGCAATAAATTATAAATTTGTTTTTATTATAATAAGCAAAACCGCCAACAGCAGTTGGCGGTTTTGAAGGTTATTGTTTCTGCTTATTTATGTATAATACTGCAAATACTGCGCCACCGGCAAGAATTACAACACCTACAATTACGGCTATAAGCCATGGGAATTCGCTCTCGTCAGCAGCATCGTTTTTATCGGTGCTATCTTCAATAGCGCCAATTGTTGTTGTATCTTCTGGTGTTTCAGCGTCGGTAACTGTTTCTTTTTTATCGCCGCAATACGCACAAACATCATCGTCGCCATAGACGTGTAGCTGTGGCTCGATTACCTCGCGACCGCTAATATAAGTCTTACAATCAAGGCAATACTCACCTTCTGTAAAGCCCTCTGCGTCGCATCTTGCCTCTTCTGCCGCTACAACTTGAATGTTTTTGTGCTTGCAGTTTGTATCAACCGTAGTTGAAGTGGTTGAACTGCTGGTGTTGCTAGAAGTGTTACTTGACGTATTGCTTGATGGCTTGCTAGAAGTATTGCTTGATGTGTTGGTGTTTGGTTTGCTGGTTGTGTTGCTAGAAGTATTGCTTGAGGTGTTATTGCTGCTAGTATTACTGCTTGTGTTACCAGACTGTGTATTTGAGCTATTGTTATTGCCTGGATTTGGAGCAGGTGTATTAGCGCCCTTCTTTGCCTCACCAGATGGTGTTGCATAATCGGTTGGTACGTCGGTACCAAGCAAAACGAATGCTAGCTCAGGGTAGTCAACAAACACGTTACGTGTGCCAGTGATAGACTGAACAGAGTCGTTACGACCGAGTTCCCAAGTATCTACAGGGTCAGCTTCTATCCACTCTAGCAATACGGCTCTGCTTTCGATTACGCCGCCTGTACCATAGATACCGTTTGGATTATATGAACCTGTGTTTATACAGCCCCAACGAACGTATTGATAAAGCACGATTCTTGCTACGTCACCACGAAGGTCGTGTTTGCCGCCTGATTCACTGTTAGGGTTATAATAACCACTACTCTTACCATAAGCCTTGTTGCCACGGCTACCGTTTTCGCTAGTCGCTGTTGGACGAAGCATCATAATATCGTTTTCGCCGTCGCCTGCTTTATCGCCCTTACTGTTTGGCCAACAATGTTCACGGTTCCAGGTGTTACCACTGTCCCAAGAAGGACCAATTTCTTTACCAGAATAGAAAGAAGAAATCTTTTTGCTGGTCTTACCGCTGTTTTGACAGTCGGTATATTGGAATTTATCTCTTGTTGCATTATAAGAAGTAACGTATGAATGGTTGCTCTTCATCAAGCTTTGAAGTTCTTTGTAAAGCGCGCTTGATGGAACTGCGCTTTCGGTAGCGCTACCGGCCAATGCAGAGAGTTTTGCATAACTTGTGTTGTTCTTGGTATAAAATGCTTCTGCATTTGGTGACAAGAAGGTTGCAAGTTCTTCACGTACACCCCAGTTATATATGTAGTTACTATTTTTTACATAGTCAACTGTAGCCGCCTCGGCTGAAAAGCTCATGCCGAATACTACGCTAAAGCAAAGTATAAGTGATAATACTATGCTAATTGAACGTTTTGTAATGTTTTTCATTTTTACATCCCCAAAGTTAATTTTAATATAATATATCACAGTATTTTAAATACTACAATACAAATTTATGATAATCCGCCGTTTCTAACGTATTCTGCTAACAAGTCACGAGCAAAAACGTTTGGATCATAGCGCTCAACTATTTTCAAATTGTTAGGCGCATAGTCGGCAGTGTAGCTATCTACAACTATATAATAGGTAGCGTTTTGGTCAATATTGTTTCTAACACTGTTTCCGTAATCGCCGCAACAGATAAAGTAATCGTTGTTGTCGGTTTCAAAGAACTTGCGTTTTAGATCGCGTCCCTTTATCGAACAAAGCGTAATTTGATTATCAAAGGTAAAGAGCGAACTCAACTGACCGTAGGTTACGTCACCTTTAGCCAAATTGTATGGACTACGTGTTTTTAAGAATCCACCGCCTAGCACGATTTTGTATTTACTACCCCATGCTTTTACACCGGTTTCATAATACAAATCGGCAACCAATTGCTCTAGTTCTTCGTCATCGCGATATTTTTTGTTATAACCCAAAACCTCGTTAGCCGCCGAAATTTGATCTTTATATTTTTCAAGCAGTTTGTCAACAAGTGGGTCATCAGCAAGATTTTGGTACTGACTTGTCGAAATAAGCTCGGCTGTGGTTATCTTGCTTTGATTAGTAACCGAGTTTATAGCGATCTCTGCGTGTGAAATACCGCCTTTGTTATCGCCGCGATTTTGTATGTGGTAAACACCGTGCTCGTCGATTAAGCGATAGCCTTGGTGGGTGTGTCCCTCAAACACCAAATCTACGTATCCGTTTGACAATGCCACGTCGTAATAAGAATTGATTTGTGACGCAGAAACCTGGGTTGTAGAGCTGTAATTTGAATTTTCGTAACCGTCGTGCAATATGTACACAATATAGTCGGCACCGTTATTACGCAATTTATCGGCCTCGGCCTTTACAAGCGCGGTAAGTTGGCTACCAACCTTAAAGTAAACGTCTTTGCACTTGTCAACTGCAATTGAAGAATAGCAGTCACCAATCGCTCCGATAAAACCAATTTGTACCTGACCTAAATTCACCATAACTGATGGCTCGCAATAAGAAGCCAATTTGTTTGTCGCTCTATCATATATATTTATAGCAAGCAATGGAAACTCGGCAAAGTCTGCGTTGTTTTTAATATATTCGCTACCCCAGTCGAACTCGTGGTTACCAATAGCCATTGCGGTAAAGTCCATTTCGTTCATCCAGTCGGTCATAATAATGCCCTTAGTCATATTAGACTCAGCCTGTCCTTGCCACATATCACCCGTCGAGATAAACAACGCGTTATCGTCACTCTCACGCGCGTTTTTAAGATATGTAGTAAGCTCGTCAACACCGATATGACCGTCGCCGTCATCAAGTTTACCGTGCAAATCGTTTATATTGTAAAAATCTACGTAAACTATAACCGAGAGCTTGCAAACGTCACAAATTTCATCTTTGTTGGCGTCTTTGTGATTTTTGCAACCGTTGTCTTTATCATTTTTATTTGAAGTGTTTGTTTGAGCACCACTACTATTGTTTTGTGTAGTAGAATTCGTACTGTTGTTTCCATTTTGTTGGTTATTGCCGCTAGGCTCTTTATTATCGCTAGATGACGATGTCGAATCATCCTGTGAGCCACCTTCTATAACGGAACCGTTTTCGTCATAAACAATACTACTGTTTTCGCCCGTTTGTTGCGCAGTAGAATCATCGGAACAAGCAGAGCAAAAGAGTATTGCCAGCGCCAAAAATAATACTAATATTTTTTCTGCAAATTTTTTCAAAATAATCACCCAAATAACAAAATTAAATGTAAAATCAATTTATTATACAACTAAATTATAATTATTACAAGGGTTTGTTTTTTGCGATATTTTTTTGCAAAAAAATTAAAATTTCAACTTGCTTTACATTGCGCTTTATGATATTATGGGAGAAGTAATATAAAATAAAAATACTATGCAATTTTTTACAATAGAGAGTGATCTATATATGAACAGAAGTTTTCGTCTTTCTACCGCTCTTGACGTAGATGACCTTCTGCTTGAATGCGTGCCTTACGCCGTGCGTTTGGCAAACGAAAAGTATAAATTTGACCCGCCTCTTACAATACATGAGGTCGACCGTTGGGGACGTACAGGTACTCGCTCGGACGTTATTTTTGAATTTATGGACAACCCTGATTTCATCTCTTCGCAGCCACCTATTAAAGGCGCGCAGGAGTTTGTTAAAAAACTTTCTCAAATGACCGAGATATTTATTTCTACCGCAGTTTGGCCCGAATATATGAGCCAACGCTATCAACGCATACTAGAAGTATTTCCCGAAATCCCCCGCGATCATATTCTTATCGGCTCGCGCAAGGACAAGATAGACGTTGACATTTTGTTTGACGACGGTCTACACAATATATTAAATTCTACCGCGCCCTACCCTATTTTAATGCGTCGCCCTTGGAATCAAGAGGCTACCGGTATTATGGCGGTAAACAACTACGACGAGTTTTTAAAGTTTGTTGAAATTATTGCCAACAACTATAGCGCAAAGCGTGAAACTTTATCTAACGATAGTAACGGCATTGTCGTTTTGGTTGGCCCTTCCGGCAGTGGCAAAAACGATATCGCCCGCGAACTATTATCACAGACCGACGTTTTCGAAAAACTTATAAGCTATAGTACCAATCCAAATTGTGTCAACGACCCAGACGGTTGGTACGAATATATATCTGAAGAAGATTTTCGCAAAAAGGCAGACGGTGGCGAATTTTGTGAATCAACCACCTATGCGCACCACTTTTATGGTTGCACCAAAGACGACGTCCAAAAAATCTTGAATTCGGGCAAAAGCGTTTTAACGGTTATGGACATTTGCGGCGCTATGGCGCTTAAAACTTTATTCCACAACGTAATAACAATTTACGTAAAACGCGACCGCAAAGGACAAATCACCGCAATACTTGAAAAAGATTGCAGCACCGAGGACAAGACAAACCGTCTTTTGTCAATTCAGGTCGAAACCAGAAATGCTCAGGTTTGCGATTACATTGTTAAATTTGAAAACGCAAATCAAGCCGTTAAAGAAATTCGCGAAAAACTTAACATCTAGCACAGGCGAAAGGAACTACATTTTTTATGGGAATAGATTTACAAAAAGCCAGCTTTGGCAAACGAATTATAGCGCATATATTTGACGTTTTGTTGGTATGCGTGCTTGCCGTTGGTTTTATTACAATCATCTCTTCGTCAATCGGTTATGATTCATATATGGAAAAATATGAAAACGACATGAAAAGATATGAATCTCAATATAACGTTAAATTCGACATAACAGAACAAGAATATAACGATTTTACCGAAGCCGAGCGTAAAAATTATGAAACAGCATGCACTGCGTTTTCAGAAGATACGTCAGTAATTAAAAATTACAACATGGTAACAAACCTTATGTTAATAATGTTTACCTTTGGTTTCTTGTTAAGTATTATCATTATTGAATTTGTAATACCACTATTTTTTAAAAATGGACAAACTATTGGCAAAAAGATTTTTGGCATTGGACTTATGCATATAGACGGCATAAAAGTATCAAACGTTCAGTTATTTGCCCGTACCGTTCTAGGTAAGTTTGCAATTGAGCTTATGATTCCGCTATACATTATTATAATGTTATCATTTAGCGCAGTTGGTATCGTAGGCATAACAATATTACTTATCCTACTTATTACCGAATTTATTTTCCTCGCGTCATCTGACTCGAATCCACTTATCCACGATAAGCTATCAAATACCGTTGCGGTTGACCTAGCAAGTCAAAAAATCTTTAACACTCGCGAAGAAATGATAGCGCACGTTAAGGCAATTCACGCCGAAAGAGCTTCACGCTCACCATATTAATCGGTGTTTTAAATTGTTACTATTTTCATTCGAAAGGGAATTGATATGAAAGTTGTATTAGAAAACCTAACAAAAATTTTCCCAAGCCGTGACAAAAAGTCAGGTCAAGAAGTTATCGCTGTTAACGATTTCACCTTTGAAATCCCAGACGGTCAACTCGTTGGCTTGCTTGGACCTTCCGGCTGCGGAAAGAGTACCACACTCTATATGATTAGTGGTCTCCAAAAACCATCTAGCGGTAAAATCTATTTTGGTGAAGACGACGTAACCGAACTCTCTACCGAAAACCGCGGCATCGGTCTTGTGTTCCAAAACTATGCTCTTTATCCACACATGACCGTTAAGCAGAACATTATGTTCCCGCTTCAAAACCTAAAGGGCAAAGACAAACTAACAAAAGACGAAATGTTAGAACGCACCGAAAACGCTGCAAGACTAGTTCAAATTGACGAACTTCTCGAACGTAAGCCAAGCGAACTATCCGGTGGTCAGCAACAACGTGTTGCTATCGCGCGTGCTCTTGTTAAAATGCCTAGAGTTCTTCTTCTTGACGAACCACTTTCAAACCTTGACGCTCGTCTTCGTTTGCAGACTCGTGAAGAAATTAGACGTATTCAAAAAGAAACAGGCATTACAACCATCTTCGTAACACACGACCAAGAAGAGGCTATGTCTATCTCTGATATTATCGTAGTTATGAAACTTGGTGTTGTTCAGCAAATTGGTGAACCACAGTCAGTTTACGACGATCCAAAGAATTTGTTCGTTGCAAAGTTCCTTGGTACTCCTCCTATCAACGTGCTAGAAGGCAAGGTTGAAAACGGCAAGGTTTACATAGGCGATGACGACGTACTCGACGTAGCTGGTGTTGAAGATCAAGACGTATATATCGGTATTCGTCCTGAAGGTCTTGAGCCTTCTGATGATGGCAGACTTAACTGCACCATCAACAATATTGAGGTTATGGGTCGTGACGCTAGCGTGGTTGCAAGCAATTCTGCTTCTCTTAACCCTGTTGTTCGCGCTATTATCAATTCTGACGTTCGTATTGATACAACAAAACAAACAATTAAATTCAACGTTAAACCTCACAAATTCTTCCTCTTCAACAAAGAAACCGAAGAGCGTGTGTATTTCGAGGTGAACTAATATGGTTGAAAGCAGACACCAATGGAAAGCTTGGCTTTACCTCTCACCTGCCATCATCCTTTTGCTCATCTTTACCGTTTGGCCAATATTTAACACTTTAAGAATGGCCTTTTTGGACGGTTACGGCAATATGGCTGCTATCGGTGGTAGAACTTTTGAGTTTGGTATTGACAACTTCGTAAAAGTTATAGACTATAAAGACTTTTTGCTTTGCTTAAAGAACACCGCTATTTTGTGTGTGGCAACCGTTCCGATTTCTACAATACTAGCGCTTCTTATTGCGGTAGCTCTTAACTCTATTAAACCACTTCAAAAAACGTTGCAGACAATATTCTTCTTGCCATACGTTACAAACTCTATCGCTATCGGTATGGTATTTGCGGCAATGTTTAATATAGTAGGTCTTAGAGACGGCGGCACCAACGCGCAAACTTGGGGTATTATCAATAACGCTATTGAATTTTTCGGTGGCGAACCTATCAACTGGATAAACGCAGGTTCAACGTACACCGCTAACATATTCGTTATGATAGTGTATATCGTTTGGAATGCATTACCATTTAAGATTTTGATTCTACTTGGCGGTTTGCAGAGTATTAACAAGCAGTATTACGACGCAGCAAAGGTTGACGGCACACGTAAGTTCCGCGTGCTTACTCGTATTACCGTGCCGCTACTCTCCCCAATGCTTGCTTACGTAATCATCACCGGCTTTATCGGTGGATTTAAAGAATACTCAAGCATCATCGGTATTTTTGGCGACAAGATGAGTGCTCCTGGTGGCGAAAGCCTTAACACCATGGTCGGATTCGTGTACGACGCGCTAGCTCGCGACCGTCAAGGTCGTGCGTGCGCCGCAGCTCTTATACTATTCGTCATCATTCTAATCGTTACCTTGATAAACAATAAGTTCATCAAGAAACACGTTCATTATTAGGAGGTGCCGATATGTCTAAATCTGTAATGTCAGTTATGCAAGAGCGTGATATTCAAAAAAGAACCTTTATGCAAAAAATGTTTAAAATTTTTGGCAAAACAGGTACCTACGCTTTCTTGTTTATAATGGCACTTATCGTGCTCTTTCCGTTTTATTGGATGATTATTTCTTCTCTTAAAACACTTCCTGAATATCGTCAGGCTATACCTACGTTTTGGCCTAAACAAATCATTTGGGGCAACTACGCCGAAGCATTTAGCGCGGCAAGTCTTGCTGAATTGTTTACCAATACGGTAATCGTTGGTGTAGCATCTACACTACTTAGTCTTGTTATTACCGTTCTTTCTGCTTTTGCTTTTGCTAGACTTGAATTCAAAGGCAGAGAAGCAGTATTTGGCGCAATGCTTGCAACAATGATGATTCCTGGTGAACTTTTTACAATCACCAACTACATCACTGTAACAAACCTTAAATGGACCGATACGTTCCAAGCGCTTATTGTTCCATTCCTTGTAAGTACGTTTTATATTTACCTACTTCGTCAAAACTTTATGCAGATACCTAACGAACTTTATCTTGCAGCAAAGGTTGACGGTACAAGTGATATTAAATATTTGTGGCGCGTTATGATTCCACTTGCTCTACCAACACTTATCTCTATCACAATTCTAAAGATGATGGGCGCATGGAACACATACATTTGGCCAAATCTTGTTGCCAAGAACTTGCCACTTATTACAAATGGTTTGCGTAACGCGTTTACCGATACGTCCGGTCAGGCTAACTACCCTGTTCAGATGGCGGCCGTTGCACTTGTATCTGCTCCGCTATTCCTTGTATTCTTGTTCTTGCGTAAATATATTATGCAAGGTGTAAGCCGTAGCGGTATTAAGGGTTAATAGACATTTTAAATGTCCATTATATATTTTAAATTTTGAAAGGAAAGAAAACACTATGCTTAAAAGAATTTTAGCCACCGTGTTAACTCTCATCATGGTACTTGGTATGTTTGCTATTACCGGTTGCGGCGAAAGCACCAACTCAACCAACGCATACGTAGTGCCAGAAACTGGTTTCAATATGGATGAACCAGTAGAAATCACATTTACCCATACAATGGGCGCTAAACTCCAGGGTGTACTTGATACCTACATTGCAGAGTTTAACAAGCTTTATCCAAACATCACAATTACTCACCAGTCAGCAGGCGGTTGGGGCGACATCAATGGTCAAATCAACACCGAAATCGCTGGTGGTACACAACCAAACATTGCTTACTGCTATCCTGACCACGTAGCTATGTACAACATTGCTAAATCAGTAGTAGTTCTTGACAACCTCATTGCTAGCGATATGAAGATTGGCGACACCGATGAAATCATTGGTCTTACCGATGCTCAAAAAGCTGACTTTATCGAAAGCTACTATAACGAAGGTAAAGTTTATGGTGACGATATGATGTACACCATGCCACTTAACAAATCTACCGAAGTTCTTTACTACGACAAAACATTCTTTGATGCTAACGGTCTTAAGGTTCCTACCTCTTGGGATGAACTCTGGGACGTTTGCAAAAAAATTAAAGAAATTGATCCTGACTGCTACCCACTCGGTTACGACGCAGAAGACAACTGGTTCATCACTCTTTGCGAACAGATGGAAACAGGTTACACCTCTGCAAAAGACGGCGGTCAATACCTCTTTAACAACGATGCAAACAAAAAGTTTGTAAAAGAATTGCGTGAATACTATCAAAAAGGTTACTTCACAACACAAGAACTTTACGGTTCTTACACCTCTAACCTCTTCGTTGAAACTACCGACACACGTTGCTACATGTGCGTAGGTTCATCAGGTGGTGCATCTTACCAGATGTCAAACAACGATACAACAGACGGCAGCTTTGCTTTTGAAGTTGGCGTTGCTCCAATTCCACAAGCTAACCAAAACAACCGCAAGGTTATCTCTCAGGGTCCAAGCCTTTGCATCCTTAAGGGTTCAAACACAACCGATCAGCAAATTCTTGCTTCTTGGTTGTTTGTAAAATTCCTTACAACAAGCATCGACTTCCAGGCTGAGTTCTCAATGGCTTCTGGTTATATGCCAGTTATCAAGTCAGCTAAAGAAAACGAAAACTACGCTGCATGGCTTGCAAAAGCTAACGGTAAAGAATATCTTGTAGCTAAGTGCGTACAGGTTGGTCTTGACAACGAAAAAGACTACTTCGTATCTGAAGCATTCAATGGTTCTTCTACAGCTCGTGAGCAGGTTGGTTCTTTGATGCTTAAGTGCCTTAGCGCAGAAACAGATAACGTTGATAAACTAATTAATGAAGCATTCGAAGACGCAATCGCTGAATGCGAATATTAATGACTATGACTATGAAAACTTGTAACAAACTTTTATCGCTTTTATTAGCGCTTTGTCTTATGGTGACCTGCCTTGCAGGTTGCCAGGACGATGGTTCCAAAGCAGATGAAAACAGCGCTGCTGAATTTGTTGACTACGTTGCCGAAACCAAGCTTAATTTAAACTCCAGCACCAAAAAGCAGGAAGTTACCGTTAAAAGCTACATAGACGGCGACACAACCCACTTCTTTGTTCCTACTTCTCTTTGTGACGACGGTGTACTTAAAGCACGTTATATGGCTGTTAACACACCAGAATCTACCGGTAAAATCGAAGAATGGGGCAAAAAAGCATCAAGCTTTACTAAAGAAAAGCTTATGAATGCAAGCTCTATCTACATTGAGTCTAACGACAGCAACTGGAACGTTGACTCTACAGGCGACCGTCACCTTGTTTGGGTATGGTACAAGCCAAAGGATGGCGGCGATTATCGATGCCTAAACCTTGAGCTTATTCAAAATGGTTTGTCTATTGCGTGCGGTTCGGTATCTGACCTTTACGGTCAAGCTGCATCAAACGCATTCCAGCAAGCAAAACGCGAAAAACTTCACGTTTTCTCTGGCACTACTGACCCAGACTTCTACTACGGCGACGCTTATGAACTAGACCTTAAGCACCTTCGTACAAATATTTCTCTTTACGAGAATATGAAGGTTGCATTTGAAGGCGTTGTTACCTACAACAATAACAACTCTGTTTACGTTGAAGAATACGACGCTGAAACAGATATGTACTATGGCGTATCAGTTTACTACGGTTTTGAAACCGGTGAACTACTCAACATGCTAAAAATTGGCAACCGCGTACGCGTAGTTGGATCTGTTCAATATTATGAAGCAGGCGGCACTTGGCAAATCTCTGACGTAAGTTATCGTGAGTTTAAGCCAACCGATCCTAGCAACACAATCAAGATTAGCGAAGGTCATGCTGCGGCACATCGTGAGCTTGACGCAGACACTTTCTTAAACGGCACCATGGATATGGAAACAGCTGTTTCACTAGACAGCGAGGACGTTGAAACAAAGAACTTTAAATACGCTGATCTTATTTTAAGCACTTCTGTTAGCATGAAAAACCTACAGGTTGTAGATATATACACCACAAGCAACGGCGGTAACAATGACGGCGCTATGACACTTACATGTAAGTCTGGCGACACGTTTGTTGACGTTCGTACCATCGTTCTTTACGATGCAAATGGTAATATGCTCACCGAGTCGGATTTTCTTGGTAAAACAATTGATGTTAAAGGTATTGTAGATTACTTTAGTGGTAGTCACCAAATTAAAGTATTTACATCTAGCGACATCGTAATTAAGTAAAAAGAAAGAGGAAAGAAAAATGAAAAAAATCATTGCATTAGCACTTAGCTTGCTTATGATTCTTACCTGTCTTGCTGGTTGTGGCGAAGACGAAGTTGCTGGAAACCTCGACAGCGCAATCGCATTTTTGGACAACATGTACCAAACAGGTAAAAAAGACGAGCCAATGCTTCTTGGCGCATCAAAAGACGTTTTAACAGTAGTTACAGTTGACGGTGTATCTTACAACGTTGAATGGTCTATCGAAGTTACCGAAGGCGACAAAGACGCTGTTAAGATCGTAGAATCTGACACCAAAAATTGCGTAAAGATCGAAATTCCTTACGACAATACCGCAGACATTCTCTTTACAGCTATCGCTACTATTAAAGACGGCGAAGAAACTGCAACAGCTAACTACAAATTTAAAGTAAAAGGTCTTGAAATAGCTGAAGATGCAGCAGACGTTGAAAGCATTCTTAACGACGCTTATGCTCTAGCAGAAGGCGGCAAAATGGAAGAGGAAGTTACCCTTATCGGTAAAATCACTGCTATCGACACCCCATATAGCGCAGATTACAAGAACGTTACTGTAACAATCGCTATCGAAGGTTTTGAAGACAAGCCAATCAAGTGCTATCGCCTTGCTGGTGACGGCGCTGAAGGCCTAGCTGTTGGCGACACCATCACAGTTACAGGTATCATTATCAACTACAAGGGTACTGTTGAATTTGAACAAGGCTGCACACTAAAGGCTGTTGTAAAGGCTGACGGTACAACAACCGAAACTCCAAGCGGTACAACTTCTACCCCAGCAGGCACAACCTCTACCCCAAGTGGTACAACCTCAAAGCCATCTGGTACAACTTCAACCCCAAGTGGCAACACTTCTTCTAACACAAGCGGCAGCACTTCACTTAAACTCGTTACAGATAAGGCAAAGATTCTTAAAGATGCATTTGCTCTTGGCAGAAACGAAACAACACCTTACATTGCTCAGCTTGAAGGTAAAGTAATCAGCATTGACAAAGAATACAACGAACAATACGGTAGCATCTGCTGCACAATTTCTGTTGACAACAAGAACATTAAGTGCTGGAACATGAAGGGCGACGACACTTCTAAACTTAAGATTGGCGACACCATCACTGTAAGAGGCGTTATCAAGAACTTCTTCTACGACGACGCTGACACCGCTGGTGACGTTGAATTTACTTATGACGATGCTAGCCAGACCGAAGTTGTTATGATTAAGCGCGTTGCAGGTAAAGAAGAAAACAAAGCTCTTTCTATCGTTGACACTCCGGTAGCTGGTACAGCTTACAAGTTCGGCTTTGTATCAACATCTTCAACAAAGGGTGGTACATACTACGCAGTAGGCGGTATGAACGGTTACTACATGGCTACAACAACATCTGCATCAGTTGCTATCGACGTATACGTTGAAAACACAACCGGCGGTTTCTATCTTTACACCAAGGATAGCTCAGGCAAGAAGTTGTACATGAACATGGAAATCAGTGGTACTCACGTAAACGCAGTTTATCGTGATAAGGCATCAACTGTTTACACCTACAACTCAACATTAAAGACACTTGTTACAACACTTGTAAAAGATGGCGAAAACAAGGAATATGCTTTTGGTACCTATAACGATTACGTTACTATTGGTACAACCCAAACCTCTAAAGACAGTTATTTCTGCCACTTCTACAAATAATTAAATCTTTATAAAAAAAGACTCCTTCGGGAGTCTTTTTTTTGCGTGTTTAATCTTCTTTTTCGCCTCTATAATATCAAAATTTTAATTCAGTTTACATAAAAACGATATTTAGACAACCTTTCACAACGAACCACAATATATAGTAAAAAATATTATTTTTTATACTTGACACAAAGGACAAATGTAGTATAATTAAATCATAAATATGCTGATAAATTTCGTCAAAATTTGTTGGTGTGTTTAAGGCGATTATGGGGTGTGACTCCCCAACAATAAAATATAAAAACAAAGGAGTAAATCGCGATGAAAAAAATTCTTTCAATTCTCGTTTGCGTATGCTTGCTTTTATCAGCAATGGTATTTTCAGCATCTGCAGCAGAGACCGCTAGTTACGTTAAAGTAACTGAAGCACCAGCAGACTGGTCAGGCGACTATCTTATCGTTTACGAAGATGGCGCAAACACACGTGTACTCAACGGTGGCTTGAGCACAATCGACGCAGAAGGCAACTACATTACAGTTGCTATGGCTGACGGCGTTATCGAAGCTAATGCTACTACAAACGCTGCTAAATTTACAATTGAGAAGTACGACAACGGCTACTCAATTAAATCAGCAAGTGGTTTATACATGGGTAACACTAAAGACCAAAACAAGATTATCACAAACGCAACAACAAAGTATGAAAATACTCTTACACTTAACGCAGACGGTTCTGTTGACGTTGTAAGCGCAGGTTCTTACCTCCGTTCAAACATCGCAGCAACAAACGGTAACCGTTTCCGTTACTACAAATCATCTTCTTACACCAACCAAAAGGCTATCAGCCTTTACAAACTTGAGACAGTAGCTGGTACAGATCCAGCTCCAGAAACACCAGTAGATCCAGATCCAACTCCAGATCCAGAACCAACTCCTACCCCAGATCCAACTCCTGATGCTCCAGCAGCAACAACAAACGTTACATTGACTGTTGATTCTTTAGGTCTTGCATCTAACAGCTATTCAGCAGGTACTGCAACAGTTAACGGCGCAGCTTTTGAATGGATACAGCTCGGTAACTATGGCGACGGTATCCAAGTAAGAGACAAAAACGACAACACTTCACTTCTTTGGAACACTGCAGCATTTGGCGCAGCAATCAAAGAAATCAAGCTAGTTTACTCTTCAACAAAAGACGTTCAATATGCAAACGCTAATGCAGAAATCTTCTCATTTGGTAATGCAGTTGATTCATACGCTTACTCAACAAAATTGTCAACACAAGCTGGCGTTAAGGAATACACAATTACTCCTGATGCTAATACCTACACATTCTTCAAGTTTGAACATGACGTAAGCTATACATTCTATTGGGATTCTATTACAATCGTATTAGCAGGTGAAGTTGGTGACACAACACCAGATCCAGAAACTCCAGTAGATCCAGATCCAACACCAGATCCAACACCAGATCCAGAAGTTCCAGAAAATAACGATCCAGCTGCTGATAGCGTTCTTACAATCGTAGAAGCTCTCGCACTTGCTGAAACAAAGGAACACAACACATACACAGAAAACAAATACTACGTAACTGGTGAAGTTGTAAGCGTTTACAATACTCAGTATGGTAACCTCTACATCAAAGATGCTGACGGCAACATCCTTACAGTTTACGGTACATACGACGCTGACGGTACAAACCGTTACGACGCTATGGAAACCGCTCCAGTTGCTGGTGATACCATCACAGTTTATGGTATTATCGGTAAGTACAACACAACTCTTCAGATGAAGAACGGTTGGGTTACTGCACTTATCCCAGGCGAAGGCGAACCAGAAGTTGACAACGATCCAGAAGCTGATAGCACACTTACTGTTGAAGAAGCAATTGCTCTTGGCTCATCAAAACTCCACAACATTTATACAACTAACAAATACTACGTTGTAGGTACTATTACCGAAGTTTATGAAACAACCTACGGTAACATGAGAATTACTGACGAAGCTGGCAACATTCTTACCATCTATGGTTCATACGATGCTGACGGTACAAACCGTTACGATGCTATGGAAAATGCTCCACAAGTTGGTGATACTGTAAAACTTTATGGTATTATCGGTCAGTACAACAACGTTGCTCAAATGAAGAATGCTTGGATCATTGAAATCGTTGCTGATGACAATAACAACGACAACAATAACGATGATACAAACAATGATAACAACAACGACGATACAAACAACGATAACGACGCTACAGAAGAAAAGCCAGTAGAAAAACCAGAAGGCGACAAGAGCCCTGTATCTCCTAACACAGGCGACAACATGGGTGCTGTTGCAATGGTAGCTATCGCAGCAGCTGCTGCTATCGTAGCTAGCAAAAAGCGTTAATAATTAGCATAAATAAAAAAGACTCACTTCGGTGAGTCTTTTTTTGTTGCAAATATAAAATAAAACGGACGCGTGTTGCACGTCCGTTTTATTTTTATTTTACCAGCTTATTAAACACGTCCATCTCCGTTACGTTCATGCTTAGTGGCATAATAGATATATAGCCCGATATTGTAGCGTCGGTATCAAGTGTTAGGTCGTTACTGGGCACGTACACGCACTTACCAGCAGCTCGGTACATATCCCCTTCTACGTTATCAAAACCATCGGAATAATACATACCACCTTGACGGGTAATCTTTATTCCCTTTGGATCTGCCGGAATGTTTATGTTGTACGCATTATGAACTTCAAGAAGTTTGTTCTCACGAATATAGTCAAACACCATATCAAGATGAGTCGTAGCGTTATCGTAATTTTCGGGAGTGGTAGAGAGCGCTATTGCAGGTATTTTTTGTAACACTGCCTCGCGCACTGCAGAAACAGTACCCGAATAAAGAATATCGCTGCCCATATTTAGACCACGATTAACACCCGATATAACAAGGTCAAATCGCTCTTCTAGACCTAGAATCACGTATCGCATACAGTCAGCCGGAGTAGAATCTACAACGTAGGTCACTACGTCACCGTCAAGCAATTTCTTTTCTACCCTAAAAGGTTTGTGCAACTCTATGCCGTGGCTTTTAGCGCTCTGCTCAACCGCAGGCACCGCTACTGTTACCTCACCCATCTTTTTGCAGTAACGCACAAGTGGTAACAACTGCTCGGCAGATATGCTGTCGTCGTTTGTTATAAGTATTCTCATAGCCAACCCTCGTGTGTTTCTTTATATTCTTTTACGTGGGCATCAGCGTCGCGAAGTAGTTGCTCGGCCTCTTCCCAACTATAAACGGTAGCGCCGCTAGCCATAGCGTGACCACCGCCGTTGTATTTTTCGGCAATTGGGTTAATAGCAACAAAACGAGAACGCAAACGCACGCGAATTGAATTTTCGGCATCGCTGTTTTCGATAAATACCATCCAAGAAATGCAATCGCGAATTGAATCAAGCGTGCCAACGCAAGCGCTAGCCTGCTCGAGAGTTAGGTTAAACTCGTTTTGCATAGCCTTATCAATAAAGATATATGCCACACCATTTTCGGTAATTTGCATACGGCGGTATATTTCCGCCTTAAATTTAAGATAACCAAATGACTCAAGATAAAGATGGGCATAAAGCGTTTCGGTGTCTATACCTTGATCTAAAAGTGTTGCAGCACAACGCAAGGTTTCGCCGTTTACACCCTCGTACTTAAAGCGACCGGAGTCGGTAACCATACCTGTATAGATATAGGTAGCGGCCTCTTTATCGATTTTAAGCTCGTCACTAAAGGTTGCATAAAAATCGGCAATCATCTCGCAAGCGGAAGAACGATTTTCTTCTACCCACATAATATCGCCATAATTCTCTAGCGGAATATGGTGGTCAATCTTTATAAGTTCTTTACAAAGAGTATATTTCTTGTTTGAAATACGCTTTTCGCTAGCCGTATCGATAACAATACCCAACGCGTCGGTGTATTCGTTATCTTCAACAGCCTCGTCCTCAGGACCTAAAAATTCAAGATATTCTGCGTGATCATCATCGATAAGATAAATCTTCTTTTCAGGGAAAGTAAGCTCTAAAATGCGTTTTAAACCCTTGGTAGAACCAACGCAGTCACCATCGTTACGAATATGACGGAACAAAAATATTTTGTCATATTCTTTTATTTTATCTAAAATTTGTTGTTTAACAATTTTGTTCATTATATTCTCCTTGAATTTGGTCGAGGTCAGCGAGCATTGCCATAGCGGTATCGTAATCGGGCACACAAGCACCGCTTGCCTTTTGGTGACCACCGCCACCGTATTTTACCGCAATTGGATTTATATTAAATCTGCTTGAACGCAACTCGCACAAAACGCCCTCGTCACTCTCGGTAAAGTTTACCCAAATATCTACACCCTTAATGTCGGCCATGGTAGCAACCATGCCGCGAGATATCGAGAATTCGCTAGCGCCTAGCTCTTTTACCTCGTCCTTGGTTGTGTATATATAAGCCACGTTATTAGCACTAAACTTAATTTTAAGGGTAAATTTAGCCTTTAAGAGCTTGCTATCAAAATTGTCGGAATAAAGGTTGCGATAAAGCTCGTTTGTATCAAAGCCTGTGTCGATAAGCTCTGACGCCAACTTAAAGGTGCGAGAGTTTGTGCTATCATAACGAAATCTTCCCGAGTCGGTAAGCATACCGGTATATAAAGCCTCGCCTGCAGTCGCGTTAATCTTGAGCCCGCTTTCAACTGCAAACGCGGTAACAAGACCGCAGCAGCTTTCAAAACTGCTCTCTACCACCTCTATGTCGGTAAAGGTCTCACAGTGTATATGATGGTCGATTCTAACGGTTTTATCCGCCAAGGTATAACGATCATCGCTAGCAAGATGAGGCGCCGCAAAGTCCAAAAGAATTGCCAACGCGCCACTGTAAACGCTATCGTCAATTTCGTCCATTTTACTGTCGGGCATAAAGCTAAGATAGCCTGTACTATCGCCTACCATATAGACTTTTTTACCCGGAAAATTTTCAACGATTAGGTGTTTCATACCAATCTGGCTACCCATAGCATCGCCGTCAGGACGGGAGTGTCTATGGATTATGATGGTATCGTAATTTTTAATACAGTCAAGTACTGCTTCAAACATAAATTATTTTTCCTTATCTTGTTTAATTAGTATTCGAAGCGCCTCTATGCAGGTTTTAATTGCGCAAGAGGTATCTTCTTTGCGATCTTTTGGCATAGCTGATTGTGAAACCTCTTGGTTCCATACGCAGTGGAACACACCACCCGAACGAAGACCGCGAGAAGCCGCCACTATAAAGAGCGCCGCGCCCTCCATTTCGCTAGCCAAACAACCGCCGCGTTTCCAAGCCTCCCATTTGTATTGTAGCTCGGGAGCAATTGGCATGCTTTCCGGTGAGTGTTGACCATAAAAACTATCTTTTGCCTGTACTACGCCAATGTGATTATCATAACCTAAATTTTGCGCCGCGTTATAAAGCGCGCTCGTTACGTGGAAATCGGCTACTGCAGGGAATTCGATTGGCAAATATTCGCGGCTTGTACCGTCTTGACGAATAGCACCTGTAGAGATTACAACGTCACCAGGTTTTACTTGTGGTTGCATACCACCGCAAGTGCCAACACGAATAAACGTATCAACACCAATGCGAGCAAGCTCCTCAACACAAATAGCGCAAGATGGACCACCAATACCGGTAGATACAACAAGCACCTTTTCTCCGTCAAGATAACCTAGGTACGAATTATATTCGCGGTTGTTACCAACCTGTTTTGCATCGTCCAAAAATGCTGCTATTTTTTCTACACGACCTGGGTCGCCCGGAATAATAGCGTATTTTGCGCTGTGTTCTTCAGAAAGAGCGATATGATACTGTTTCATATAATCACCTTAATCTACTACTATATTATTTTTAGAAAAGCCAAACGGCAATAATTCTTTTAAAGTAAACGATTTAAAATCATCGTGAGTTAGCGCTACGATAATTTCAAAATCCTCGTCGCAAAATTCGGCCATAACCTGACGGCATACGCCGCAAGGCATAAACATATCGGTAACGTTACCATTTTTGCCGCCTACTATTGCAATCTTGCTAAACTCGCGCTCACCCTCACTTATCGCCTTAAAAAACGCGGTGCGCTCGGCGCAGTTTGTGGGGCTATACGACGCGCTTTCAACGTTGCAACCGGTATAAAGCGTACCCGATTTTCCGAGTAGTGCCGCACCCACAGTGTAGCCGGAATATGGCGCATAGGCTTTGCCCATAGCGTCAAAAGCCGCTTTTACTAATTCCTTATTACTCATTTTAATATCTCCGAAATTATACTATCTCCGTCAATATCGGCATCGACTCCAAGATAATCACACACAGTTTTACCAATAGTGCAAAAACCGTCGCGTGTGCCAAGGTTGTCACACTTTACGTTATCGCCGTAAATAATTAGCGGTACGCACTCACGAGAGTGGTCGGTGCTAACTGTATATGCAGGGTCGCAGCCGTGGTCTGCGGTGATAATAAGAATATCATCCTGCTTTAGTAGTGGCAAAAATTCGTCAAGCCACTTGTCAAATTCACTAAGCGCTGCGGCATAACCATTGACGTCGTTACGATGACCGTAAAGCATATCAAAATCTACAAGATTTGTAAAACAAATGCCGTTAAAATCACGCTTTGCGTAATCTATTGTCTTTGCCATACCATCGCGATTGCCCGTGGTATACACATATTCACTTATACCTGCGCCCGCAAAAATGTCGTATATCTTGCCTACCGATATGGTGTCAAGACCGGCATCTTTAATGCAGTCGAGCATTGTCTTTTTGGGCGGAACAAGTGAGTAGTCGTGACGGTTTGAGGTGCGCTTAAACTCGCCATCAACAGTTGTGAACGGACGCGCAATAACACGGCCAACACCATGCTCGCCTACCAAAATCTCACGCGCAATATGACAGTAGTTATAAAGTTCTTCGAGTGGCACAATATCTTCGTGCGCCGCAATTTGGAACACGCTGTCAGCCGAAGTGTAAACTATCAAAGCGCCTGTTTCTACGTGCTCTTTACCATAGTCTTTTATAACCTCGGTGCCTGAATACGGCTTGTTACAAATAACTGCCCTACCCGTACGGCGAGAGAACTCGTCAAGCACCTCTTTTGGAAAACCATCGGGATAGGTTGGAAGCGGTTTATCCGAAATAACACCCGAAATCTCCCAGTGACCTATGGTTGTGTCCTTGCCACGTGATAGTTCGCGAAGGCGACAAACAGCCGCCTTTACGTTGTCACACTTTTCGCCGCAGGTTACACCATCAATATTAAAAAGACCAAGTCTTTTTAAATTGTTTATCTTAAAATTTTCTGACTTTGATATAGACAAGAGCGTATTAACACCAACGTCGCCATACATTTCACTGTCGGGCATGGCGCCTATACCAAAACTGTCAAGAACTATTAAAAATACTCTTTTCATATTAGTCTTTAGCCTCTAAATTTGGCAAGTTTTCGTACTCAACCGCGCAATCAAGAGCAAGTTCCATCATTTGTGTAAACGTCTTTTCACGATCGTCAGCAGGAAGAGCGGTAAATGGTGGATAAAGTATGTCCGAAATGGTGCAAATAGCCATTGCACGCATACCAAGACGCATAGCGGTACAATAAAGCGCTGCCGCTTCCATTTCTACTGCAAGACAACCAACGTTGCCCCATTTTGTAGTAGAATTTGAATCGTCATAGAAAGTGTCTGATGAATAAAGGCTACCGATATGAACGTTTAACGCCTTTTCGTTTGCTATACGATTTGCTATATTGAGCATATCAAAATCGCAAATAGGAGCAACTGTACCACCTAGACCATACTGTGACGCAAAGTTAGAGTTGGTGCAAGCGCCCTGACCGATAACAATATCGCGAACCTTTGCTTTTTCGTTAATAGCGCCGGCAGAGCCCACGCGAATAATATTTTGAACGCCAAAGAACTTGTAAAGCTCGTAAGAGTAAATACCAATAGATGGCATACCCATACCACTAGCCATAACAGAAACTTTAACGCCTTTGTAGTAACCTGTGTAGCCGTTTACACCACGAACACCGTTTACAAGTACGGCATCTTCTAGGAAGTTGTCGGCAATATATTTTGCTCTAAGTGGGTCACCCGGCATAAGTACGGTTTTACCAAAACCGATATCATTTTTTAAATCAATATGAGGTGTCTTTTTTGTCATGTTCTTCACCCTTCTCCATAGCCTTTACAATTTTTACAATGCGGCTTGTGCCCAAACGAGTAGCGCCAAGCGCGATAAAGTCCTCGGCATCTTCTAATGAAGAAATACCGCCTGCTGCCTTAATTTGCAAGTGGTCTGCAACGTTAGCGGCAAAAATCTCAACGTCGTGACGAGTAGCGCCCGCGGTAGAGAAACCGGTTGAGGTCTTAATAAAATCTGCGCCAGAGTTTGACACGATTTCGCACATCTTAATTTTTTCTTCATCGGTAAGCAAGCAGGTCTCGATAATAACCTTTAAAATCTTGCCGTGACAAGAAGCCTTGATAGCCTTAATTTCTTCAAGCAAAAGGTCGTATTTTTTGTCCTTTAACCAACCGATATTGATAACCATATCGATTTCTTCGGCGCCGTTTTTTACTGCGTCATCGGTTTCAAAGCATTTGGTAGCGGTGGTTGAATAACCGTTTGGAAAACCGATAACTGTGCATATAGCAAGGCGGTCGCCAACGTATTCCTTAGCCTGCTTTACAAACGATGCAGGAATGCAGCAAGAAGCGCATCCGTATTTGATGCCATCGTCCAAAAGTGCCTTGATTTCGTCCCAAGTAGCATTCTGCGCTAGAAGGGTATGATCAACGTATGAAAGTATTTTTTTGATGTCCATAAAAAACAACCTTTCTAAATATATTTTTACATTTTATTATAATGGTTATTTAAAGTGGAAATAGCACACCTGGGCTATTTCCACGCCAAATCTTGGATTTGGCAACAAGTTTTCAAAGAAAACTTGACAATATCCATTATCAATAATATTGCAAAACAACCAATTTTTAATATTTTGGTTGTTTTGGAGCCGATATATCGGCTCTTTATGGAAATATATTATATTTCCATATTCAATATTATTATACCCCTTTTTAAGCAATTCGTCAACTGCAAAAAACTATATTGCATCTGCTTTTTGAATTGACAAATGCTAGTAAAATAATATATAATTAATTTACAAATATCATCGCAGACGGGAGTATATGCTATGAATTATAAAATTGATTACAAGGTGCAAAACGTTATGCAAACCGCACCCTTGGGCAACTGCTTTTTAGAGGGTGAAATAGGCGCTCGTTTTGACCGCTTTATACTCGAGCGCGTAAGCGGCAAGTTCGCGCTTGAAAGCGTTTTACGCGAAGCAGAGGATTTCTTTGCTACACAGTATGACGACGTTTATACCTTTGGTTATTGGAGAAGCGAATTTTGGGGCAAGTTAATGCTTAGCGCCGTTCGTTGCTGCCAATACAACAACGACGAAATTTTAAAAGAAGATTTGCGCAAATCTTGCTATAAAATGCTCTCTTTACAAAGAGAGGACGGCTATCTTTCTACATATCGCAATTCAGACAACCTCTACCCTGTTGACGTGGTAAAATCTGCGTTTTACTCAGGTTGGGAGGCAAACTATTGTTGGAATCTTTGGGGTATGAAGTACACCCTTTGGGCACTTATTGAAGCCGCTATGTACCTCGACGACAACAAGATTCTTGCGGGCGCTACCGCACTTGCTGATTGGATTGTTGCGAAGTTTGAATTAGACGGCACTCGCGTTAAAGATAGCGGCGTTATGGACGGTATGCCATCAAGCTCAATACTTAAGCCAATGCTTGTTCTTTACCGTATTACAGGTGACGAAAAGTATCTTAACTTTGGTAAAGATATTGTAAAAGAATGGGTACGTGACGATGACGAGCGTCCTAACCTTATTAACAACGCTTTATCAGGCGTGGCAGTAGCTTCTTGGTATGGTATCTCTAGCAAAAAACTTTCAGAAGGTCACGACCTTGGCGCTGACTGGGTGCCAAAGGCTTATGAAATGACAAGTTGTTTTGACGGTATTATCGAACTTTACCGCATTACAGGTGACGAGATTTTAATTAACGCGGCAAAAGCGTTTTATGAAATACTACTTAAGTACGAAAGCAACATCTTGGGCTCTGTTGGTTATTGCGAGCGTTATCAAGACGCGGCAAAATATGCCGACACCGCTACCGAAATTTGCGACGTGCTCCACTGGATGCGCTTGTGCTTTGAGCTTTTCCGTCTTACCGGTGAAGCAAAGTATATGCAGTCTTTTGAAAAGGCGTTTGTAAACGCTTATATGGCAGGCGTTTACCTCGACGGCAAAAACGGCGCGTTCTTTGTAAGAGGCGCAGGTCGTCACTTTACCGCTGTTCCTCAGTGCGAAACACGTTATCAGCACTGCTGCCTTAACAACGTAGGTCGCGGCTTTACAAATGCGGCAGAGTCTTGCGTTACAAAGGGTGAAAACGGCTACTACGTTAATATGTTTACCCAAAGCTACGTTAAGTTTGGCGATACCGATATTCGCGTAGGCGCTAACTACTTTGATAGCGGTTGGGTTGGCATTGCGGTTAGGAATCCCGAAGAGGGCAAAAAGCTTTATATCCGTATTCCTGAATGGAGCAAAAACACCAAAATTCGTGTTGACCTAAACGATGAGGTTGTAGTTCCTGTTTGCGGCGATTACTACGAAGTAAACCTTAACGCGGACACAACCATTATGAAGATTCGTTTTGATATGACCGTTGAGGTTATTGAACGCGAGTGGTTCTTTATGGAGGACAACGATTACCACCTACACCGCTGGAGAGACGGTCTTTACGGTCTTTGTAATAAGGACGCTATGCTACAAAATTCTAAGATAGTTTTGCGCCGCGGTCCTGTAATTCTTGCCCGCACCAAGAAATTTGGCGCTAAGGAAGAGGATATGTTCTCTACCGAGACACTCTACGGCAAGAAGATAGAGGCAATACAAGCGCCTCACCTAACAAACAACACAGGCGCACTTGTAACAACAAGAGTGTTTATCACAGTTGACGGTGAAAGAAAAGAATATATTATGTGCGACTTTGCATCAGCCGGCAACGTTGATAGCAGCGATCCAAAACTATTCTCAATTTATCTATAATAAAACAAAATAGGGTGTTGACTTATGAAAAACAAATTTTCGATTTTTCCGATAATTTCATTATTTATTAGCATCATAGCGCTTGTGCTATATGTGCTCGTAATATATGGCGCAAAACTACATTGGTTTTGGTTGCTGTTTAGCGTTGCATCAATGGCGTTTCCTTTTGTATCGAAATATTTCCGCAACAAAAAAGATGCTTTTGGAAAATCGATAGAAATTACTGCAGTAGTTATTGGAGCTTTTGATTTGTATTTTTTGTTCTTTGCAGCAACAAAGATTAACATATATGTTGTTTATTTGCTAATTGCCGCTATCTGTGTTTTATATGCAAAACTCTTTAATAATGTTTCTAAAAAAGCAGTAAAAATAGAGGACGACAAAGAAACAGAGGTGTTAGAAACAACGCCTATGGATTCAACACTACAAACTATAGATGCCGAAAAGAACGACAAAAAACATAAGATTAATGTTAAAAAGATTTTGATACCGGCTATTGCTATAGTGATAATCATACCAGTTTTGATATTGAGTGTAAATTATTTTAATGCACAGAAAACAGCAGAAAATGCGGTAGCAATTTGTTTGTCTTTGGAAAGTGATGATCATTATTTTGATAATTTCACATCTTTCCAAAAAACATATTGTACCATTGAATTTTCTGATTTTAAATACGTTGTTGAGCTAAGCGGCTCTGCGTATATGGGACGTGACAATAAAAAAACATCCTTTTATTCCATGGTAGAAATCGATTCGTTTTCGGGGGATGCGAAAGTTTGCAAATTAATTTATGACGGTAAGAAAATTAAAAAGTAATAAAATGAGGGAGTGGTAAACACTCCCTTTTTTATATTTTTTCTTCCACGATTTGTAAACGATGTCAACACAAGGCACAACAAAAGGAGAGGGTGTTTCCCTCTCCTTTTGTTGTTAAATTCTATTGTTCCACCTCGTACCACGGGAGTTCTACTACTGTTTTGGTGTGGTTGGTGGCGGATATAATCTTGTCGAAAATATCGGTGGTTTTTATCTTCATACTGCTTGTATTTACACAAGGGTGGCAACCGATATATTCGTCACACAAAATGTCCTTGTCTACAAGCAGACGAACAGCGCAGTCGGTGTCGTTCATAAGACCCAAAACACTAACCGAGCCCGGTGTTATGTCAAGATATTTTAGCATAGCGTCGCCATCGGCAAACGAAAGTCGCGCCGAGTTTATCTGCGCTGACAGGTCCTTGGTCTTAAATGGCTTGTCAGCCGGCATCATAAGTAGGTAAAAGTCGGTCTTTTGGCGGTTGCACAAAAATAGATTTTTACAAATTTTAGATCCCAAAGCCTCGTCTATCTCTACGCACGCTTCCATAGTGTCGGCGGGCATATCGCGGTGGTCAACCACAAAATACTCTATACCCAAATTATCTAAAAAGTCATAACACTTTATTTCTTTTGTCTGGCGGCCGTCCGTATTTTGCGGACGACCGTTTTTAAGTATCAATTCCATAAATTTTCCTCTAAAACGAAATACTTTCACCCATAGTAAAGGAGTAGATTATTTTTTCCTTTACGGGCAAGCCAAATATCTTTTCGGCAGCGGTAGAGTAAATTGCCAACTGCTCGCCATAGCGGTCGACAAGAGTTTGCATCTTATCTACCCTGTCTGTCTTAAAGTCTAGCACTACTATGCCGTCATCTTCGATAAAGCAGAGGTCGATAGCGCCCTGCACAATGATATTTGCGCCCTCGATAGTAAGCGTATCATCAAGGCGAGTTGCAGGAATTTCTGAAAGAAAACGCATTTCGCGGCGAACCTCGTTTGACGATATAATGCGGCTATAAAGCGCACTTGCAAAGAACTTCTTTATAGCGTCAATATCGGCAGAAGCGACCTCGCGCTCGGTAACGAATTTCCACTCTAGTAGTCGCTCGATTTCGGAGTCGACGTCTACGTTTTGCTCTAGATTTATAAACTGCATAATATGGTGCATCGCAGTACCACGCGCCGCGCCCGTTAGCTTGTCGCCAAGCATAAACGCAGGTTGCTCTACAAAGGCGTATCGATCGTCCTCGGCAGAGTGTACCAGTCGCGAAACCGACGCCTTGGCCTGCAAGTGACGAAGTGGCTCGTAAGGATATTGGTACTGGGCATTTTGCTTAATGGCAGCGGCAAATTCCTCGTTTATAGTTACCTCTTGCGTTTCGGTTTGCTCGTCAAATACTGCCTCGTCATCGCTTTGCGAAATGGTAATTTTTATTGCGGCATCACTACCAAGTTTTGGCGCGGTAACGTCGCAATAGTTACGCAAAACGTCACCGTTCGGGTGCATTAAAGCGCAGCTTAAAATCCAGTCGGACATTTTTTCGCTTTTTTCAAGGAATCTGCGGGTTACGTGTGGAGCTTTTTCGCTTAAAGATGATGATAAAGTAGTAAGGGTTTTGTCTAAATCTTTAGAAGAGCAAACAAAACAAACTCTATCAATAGCTCGGGTAGCCGCAACGTATAACAAACGCATTTTTTCTTCTATGGTTTTTACACGAATGCTGCGCGCCATAACCTTATGACCTAGCATCTGCACGTCGGCTGATATTTTGTTGCTAAAATACTTAAACGCTATTCCGCCTTTTTCGGAGAATATCTCGCGACTTTCGGCATCACTTTGGTTAATTTCTGACGACAAGTTTGCTACTATGCACACTGGGAACTGCAAACCTTTTGAGTGGTGCATGGTCATAATCTTTACAGCATCTTCACCAGCTGCCGCCTCATTTTTAAAGCTCTTTTCGGGCATGGATTGCATATATTTTATAAATCCGTAAATACCTGAATCGCAGCGTGATGAATAGCTCTTTGCATACTCGATAAGCGCAAACAGATTATCTTTTTTGGTTTTGCCGCCAGGCATTGCTACTACCCAGTTTAAGATATCGGCAGAGTAAATTAGTTTTGATATAAGTCGATCTATCGGCAATACTGCCGCATCACGACGCAATTCTGCTAATTTTTCTATAAAATCGGCGCATTTTTTATCGCCATTTTCAGCACTCATTACCACCGCAGAATATAGTGGACACTTGTGCTTGTTTATTCTAATAGCCGCCATTTCGTCGGCAGTAAATGCAAATAGCGGTGACATCATAACCTGCAAAAGCTCTACGTCGGATTTTGGGTTATCGATAACCTTTAAAAGCGAGATAACCGACGTTATCTCTATGGTTTTCATAAACGATTCGCCGCCTATTGCAACAGGTATGCCGCGTTCTTTAAGCGCATCGCCAATAATTGGCGCTTTGTTTTGGAAAGAATTGAGCAGTATTGCAAAGTCGCTATAACGCGCCGCTCTTAACTCTTTGCCATCGGTTATAACTGCGCCCTCGTTCATTACAGAGGTAATATAGTCGGCAATACGTTTAGCCTCGGTTTCGAGCAATGAATCTTCTGACTCATCCTCGCACTTGTCTACCGCAAGTATTTCGGCAGTTGGCGCGTTGCTCTCGGGGAATTCACCGCCGGCATTAAGACGCTCGTCCTTGTTATAGATAATAGAGCCAACTTGACCTGCCATAAGCTCGGTAAAGAAGAAGTTTATTGCCTCGCAAACACCCTCGCGACTTCTAAAGTTGTCGGACAAGATAATCTTTTTAGAATCGTCTTTGTTTGCATCTTCAAACAAAACGTATCTATTCTTTTTGTTTAAGAAATTTTCTGGGTTAGAGCCACGGAAACCATAGATACTCTGCTTGATATCGCCTACGACAAACAACTTTTCTTCGTTGTTTGAAAGCGCGTTAAAGAGTGTATCTTGTAAATCGTTTACGTCTTGGAATTCGTCAACCAATACCTCGTCATAACGATGACAAAGCTCGTGCGCATCCTCGCGCACAACGATTTTGCCATCTTTATATTCACAAAGTAGCTCTAGCGCCATTTGTTCCATATTGCTAAAGGTATAGGAATTTTGCTTTTTATATTCTTCAAAAAGTCTTTCACTATACTTGGTAATCATTTCTACCAAAAGCTTTACGGTATCTTTGTATTTTACGATATCTGCTTGAATTATTTCGGCATTTGCGCAGAAAATTTCTTTTATTTTCTTAAGTATTTCGGTAATGGATGATTTGTGCTCTTTAAATGCCGTAGCGCCTTCGTCATCGCCGCTCATTCTAGGAGCGCCCGGCAACTTTGCACTTTTGAGCGCATCAAAAAAGCCGTTCCAATCTCTAGCGCGAGCTACGTCTTTTAGGTGCTCTATAACCTTTGTTACGTCGTCAACGCACTTAATATGCTCATCAAATTTTGCGAGTACGTGGTTTGCCGCTTCTGACATTTTGTCAATGCAAACGTCGATGCTGTCAAGCAATTTATCGGCCTCGACAAAAGAGAGGTCATACCAACCATGACCTTTGACAAACTCGCTTTCATAAGGACGTGACAAACCGTTTATAAAGTTTTGTGGAAATGGTAGTTGTTGACTGTAATTATAGATTTTTTCGATCAAATCGGTAAGGGCTGATTCATCGTATTCGCAGTTTGTAATTTCTAACAAATTATCAAAAGTTTCATTAGGCTCTTGTAGGTATTCATTTATTAGTCCTGACATAACCTGCTTTTGAATATCGAAGTACTCTTTGCCGTCAGTAACCTTAAAATCGGGCTCTATACCACATTTTTCAAAGTTTTCGCGCACGAGTCTTATACAAAACGAGTCGATTGTGCAAATATCGGCATTTTGTAGTAAGTATTTTTGCTCTTGCAATTTTTCGTTGTCGGGATGCTCTAATATCTCGGCGTAAATACGCTTTTCTATACGAGAAACCATTTCGGCAGCCGCCGCATTAGTAAAGGTAACAATAAGTAGGCGATCTGCGCTTATGGGGTTTTCGGTGTCGGTAAGCATTTTTGCCACACGCTCAACCAAAACAGCAGTTTTACCCGAGCCTGCCGCCGCAGAAACAAGTACGTTACCGCGTGTATCTATTGCCTTTTCTTGCATAGGTGTTGGATCAAATGCCATCTTCACACACCTCACTTTCGATTATTTCCATTACCTCGGAATTTGTAAGTTTAGGAGCTTTTTCAATTTTTTCGTCACCGATACGGCAAACGTTTTTGAACTCACAGTATTTACAAGCGCCGCTGTCAAGACCATCTACCGGAGCTGCGGCAATATTACCGCTATATATCGCGTGACCTGTTTGTTTTAGTTTGTTTTCAATGAATTTGAAAATCTTGTCGAAATCTTCTTCGGCAATAAAGCTGCTGGACGGATTATCTTCGTCAAGATTTGGCACAAACTCGCCTTTGTTTTGTGGTTCCATTGCGGTAATCAAATCAAGATTTGCCGCTAGCAAACCGTTCATTCGGCGGTTTTTCTTATTATTTCTTTTGTCGCGTTTGGCTATCATATAAAGTATGCCTGCCGTGTTGCCGCCAAACTCCTCGCTATTTGCTATGGCGTATAGGTAGATTAGCATTTGCATATTTTGACCGACAAGAATATCGGGTAGTTGGAATTCGCGACTGCCTGTTTTGTAGTCGATAATTCTAACGTAACCATTCCAAGTATCAACGCGGTCAACCTTACCAATAAGTTCGAGCGACACCTCGTCGTCAATAGGTATACTTATTGCGGGGATTCCGCCTTCGTAACCAATACCTAGCTCGCATTTTACCGGCTCAAAATCGCTTTGAGCAAACTCGAGAGCAAGTCTTTGGACAACGTATTTTAAAAGACGTTTTATAGTTGTAACCAAATATTTTAGATATGGTGTTTCTATATCACAATAACCCACAACCATATTTAGATATTCGTTTGTGTACTTATCGATTAATTCGACTATCTTATCTTCGTCAAATTCCGATATTGTTTTACCATAATCCTCGACAATTCTTTGCAACACGTGGTGAACTATTGTACCGCGTTGTAGTGTGTCAAATGATGCCGCTTGCAATGACTCAATACCCAAACCATAACGACAAAAGTACATAAATCTGCAACGGCTAAAGGTGTCAAATCTTGATGGTGACATATACAACTTATCACCAAACAACTTGCGCGCAGTATCACCACTAATAGAAAAGTCAGTTCTCTTTATCGAGTGCATAACACTATCAATTCTATCGGTATAATCTTTATTATCAAGTGTGCTTAAAAGCGTTTGCGCGTCAGATTTATTATAAGGAGTAACGTCGCACAACCTAGCAAAAGCGTCCTCGTAGCTTTCGGGCAGATTATCGCTAGATAATTCTGACGGCTCTATGCAAACTTTACATTTAAACTTGTTTTTAATATCTAAAACAAATGATGATGGCTCGCAAGCGGTGGTACCGATTTTGTTAGCGTAGCTTATAAATACTTTATCGGTAGCGCAACAAACGTTACTGTAAAGAAGGCTCTCTTCTTCTATCGCCATAGAACATACAGTATCGGGAATATTGATATTTTGCTCTATTAGCATTTTGCGCTCGTCGTTTGCAAATAGTCCCTTAGTTTGTGGCAAACGAGGAAATACACCCTGGTTTGCACCCATAATAAAGGCATACTTAGGACGTGATGGTCTAATACGATCTGCCGCGCCAAATATAGCCTCGTCAATCATTTGAGGTACTATCCCGACAGTTTCTAAAGACAATGCGGTTTTTAGAGCGTCGCAAAATTCTAGTTTAGAAATTTCTTCACTACCAAAGCAAACTGCCAAACTATTAAGAATACGCATTACTGCGTCCCACGATTGTTTTATAGCGTCGCCATAACCCGATTCAAACTGCTTATAAAGGTTTTTAAAGCGTTTTGACGCGTTTGTTTCATCAAGCAAGCGCACCAAGGCACGCGCCATATCGGGCGCGGTATTTTTAAAATCATTTTTAAGTTTTATAAGCGGATTTATCGCCTTTTGACGCAACTTATTCAAATACTCTAACTGACGAACCTTTTGCTCGGTTAATTCACCCTTGGCATTAAAACCTTCAGGGTCCATTGTCCAGTCTTTTTGCCACGTAGCGCCATCAATATTCCAAATATATGCATAATTCTCTAAAGAAGAAATTTCATCAACGCTTAAAACGTCTATACCCGACTTGTAAAAACGAAGTATGTTCTCGGTAGAGAAGTTTTTAGCAACGTTTGCCGCTGCCAAAACGGTGGTCGCAACAGGCAACGTCATAAGAGAAATGCGCTTGTCGATAAAACAGCTTATATTATTCTTTTTGCAGGCGATTTCTAGCGCATCTTCATAAGGAGCTATATCGCGAGCAATTATTACAAAATCGCTGTATCTAGCACCTTCTTCGCGCACGATTCGGCGAATATTTCGCGCTACAAAGTCTGTTTCGTTATATACGTTTTCGGCCGAGCAAATGGTAATATTAGGGCTCTCGCCGTCAAAGTCGGTTTTTCCTGTAGCCATAAAGTCCTCAAGAGCAGAAAGCTCTGGACTACTATAATTTTTATGGTCTAAAACTACGTCTTCAAGCACGCCTACGCCAAAACTGCGCGCAATAGCGCTAACCTTACTTTTTAGCTTTTTAACGTTAGAAAAAAGAGCAAAATCACGCTTATCTTGAGTGTTATCGGTAAGTGTTACCGTTACGTCTTTTGCCTGCGCCATTATGCGCTCGATTATCTTGTATTGTTGACCGGAAAAACCCTTGAACGAATCGATAAATACGGTTTTGCCATCAAAATATCGGTGTTGCTCTAAAGCGTAATAAAGCTTTGTAAGTCTATCGGTACTGTCGATAAATTTTTCGGCAATTATTGCGTCATAATTTTCGTAAATAAGCGCGGTGTCTAAAAGCTTTTGTTTAAGCGGCTCGCTTTTGATACCCACCGCCGCATCTCGCAAATCATCGACAGTTACAAAATTCATTTTGAACTCGCCTATCGTATCGATCATAAGAGAAGCAAAGCTTCTAGAGTTAGCATACTTTTTAAAGCGTACAAGTTCGTTTTGACAACTCTTGATAGCCTTACCCATTAGGATTATACGGTCAGCGTTGGTAATACTCTCGCCGCAAACACCTCCGGCTATACGCTCAATCTCATCACAAAGACGAGTAAAACTAATAACCGAAACCTTTTGCGCAGCTGTATCGCCAACCACGTCTAAGATATTTTTTTCGCTCTCGAATGAGAATTGCTCCGGCACCAAAAGCACAGGATTTTCGCCCTGTGAAACACACTCGGCAATTCTTTGAGTAACGTTGTAGGTCTTGCCACTTGAAGCGCGACCTAAAATAAATTGAAGCATAATGCCACCGCCTTTTCTTAAAAAATATTTTACCACAAATTTTCTTACATTACAATTATAAATCTTTCCATGCGCTAAAAATAGCACATTAAAAATTATTGAATATTTGGCGTGTTTGATATATAATGGTTTACGGTGATAATATGTTAGATAATATAACAAATGAAGCGATAAAAACAATAAAAGAACTAATAGAAATCTCAAACTTAAAATCCGGACAACTTTTGGTAATCGGTTGTTCGTCAAGCGAGATTGCGGGCGGAATTATTGGCAAAAATTCTAGTATAGACGCCGCAAAAGCTGTATTTGACGGCATATACCCTATCTTAAAAGAAAAGGGAATATATCTTGCCGCACAATGTTGCGAGCATCTTAATCGCGCGCTTATAATCGAGCAAGACGCGGCCGAAAAGTTTGGGTATGAAATTGTAAACGTTATGCCACAGCCAAAAGCAGGCGGCTCATTTGCAACAACAGTTTGGCAAAATATGGACAGCCCCGTTGCAGTAGAGCACGTAAAGGCAAACGCTGGTCTTGATATAGGCAACACGCTTATCGGTATGCACCTAAAAGAAGTTGCCGTACCTGTTAGACTATCTATAAATAAAATTGGCGAGGCTCCCATTGTGGCTGCAAGAACTCGACCAAAATTTATTGGTGGCGAAAGAGCGCATTACCAAGAAAATCTAAAATAAAAAACTAAATCCCCACCAAAAAGGTGGGGATTTTATTATATATTTAACGTTTCTTCTTTTAAAAGTTGCATTTTTTCAACACAATTTTTGCAAATTTTTTGATTCTCGAACTCTATGCAATTTTCTGACTCGCCACAAAAAACGCAGGCAGGTTTATGCTTTTTTAGAATTATGCTATCGTCTTGCATATAGATTTCAAACTCGTCTACGCCCTCGGTCATATCAAGAAATTTTCTTATTTCTTTTGGTATTACTACCCTGCCCATATTGTCAAGGCCGCGTATAATTCCCGTTTCTTTCATAAATCAAATCTCCTATTTAATAGTCCAATCAATTGGTGTTTGACCGCTTGAAAGTAATATCTCATTAGTTTTTGAAAAATGTTTGCAACCAAAAAATCCGTTATATGCCGATAATGGACTCGGGTGAACCGTGATTAACTTTTTATGTAACGGATTTTTAATAATCTCGGCTTTTTTGCGAGCGTTTGCGCCCCAAAGCAAAAATACAACTGGTGTCTGCTTTTTATCAAGCTCAGCGATTACTCGGTCGGTAAACTGTTCCCAACCCATACCTTTGTGGCTGTTAGGATTTGCCTCGCGAACGGTAAGCACAGCATTTAACATTAGCACACCCTGACGCGCCCATGCCGTCAGCTCGCCGTGATTTGGAATTTCAAATCCAATATCGTCGCGCAATTCTTTATAGATATTTTTTAGCGATGGAGGAGTGTCTATTCCCTTTTGCACCGAAAAACAAAGTCCGTGCGCCTGCCCTACGCCATGATATGGATCTTGACCAATTATTACAACCTTTGTGTTTTCAAAAGACGTGTATTTAAGCGCATTAAAAATATCATTTACGTTAGGATATATCGTCTTTGAAGAATACTCATCTTTTAAAAAATTGCGCAGGTTTTGGTAATAAGGTTTTTGCCACTCGTCAGACAAAATAGCGTCCCAATCGTTACCTAAATTAACCATAATAGCACCTTAAATAATATCGTAAACTTCTACAATACCGCTTGAATGATAGAGAGATGGTGTAATCATTATTGAATAACCGCGACCGTTGTCACTTGTCCACTCTACCGAGTGTTTGCGTGGTACTGCACAAGCGCCTAGTAGCATCATTATAGCGCCGCCGTGCATAATAACGCCCGCGCTTGTCACGTCGTTTTGCATCATATCGCGCACTATCATATTAAGAGCAAGCGCTTGACGACGCACAAAGTTTTGTGTGGTTTCACCGCCTGATGGCGCTTCAAGTTTGCCGCTTGTCCACTCTAGATATTCTGGCATAACCTCTAGTTGAGCGGCGGTTTTGCCCTCAAACTCACCAAAGTCATACTCGGTAAGCTCATCAATAACGTGTGCCTCAAAACCCGGGTAGATAATATTAGCGCTTTGCTTACAACGAAGCATAGGACTAGTATATAAGCGCTCTATATCTGGGTATTCTACCGCCTCGCGCATTTGTTGTAGCTCGCGTACTCCCTCTGGTGAAAGTGGTAAATCAGTACGATTACCAATATACATACCAGCAGTATTTGCGTCGGTAGCGCCGTGACGAATTAAATGTATTTTAAAAGTTTTCATTTTCTAACAACTCCGTAATAATGCTGTTTGAAACAAGCATACCGCTATCGGTTAGCGATACGTGTGGCAAATTAGCCTTTATATAACCTGCCTTTTCGAGCAGGTTAATTTTATCTTTAACGTTTTGTGGTATTTCGTCGTAAATTTTAGACAAGTCAACACCTTGCGACAAACGTAGCCCTAGCATTAAAGACTCTTCTTTACTACCCGATTCACCGTCAAAAACGGTTTGAGGATTATTTATAAATCCCTTTAAATCGCGAGGATAATAAAAACGTTTACCCTCGAAGCAAGAATGTGCCGCAGGGCCTATTCCTATATAATCATCGCATATCCAATATTTTAAATTATGCCTGCTCTCGCAGTTTTCTTTTGCAAAATTAGATATTTCATAATGATTATACCCACTATTTTGAAGCATGCGACACATAAAAAGATATTGCTCGGCCGCCGTCTCGTCATCGGGTAAATTAAGCGTATCATATTTTTTTGAAAAAACTGTATTTTGCTCGATTTTTAAAATATATGACGATATATGCTCTGGGTTTTGCGACAGTATAAAATCAATATCTTTTTTAAGTGTTTGATTATCACTATGCGGTAGCGCAATCATAAGGTCTAGTGAAATATTATTAAAACCTAGACTTCGAGCAGCATTTACAGTAAGCGCCGCTTCGGTTGTAGTGTGAGTACGACCTAAAATTTTAAGCGTTTCATCACTACCCGATTGCACACCGATAGATAGACGGTTTACGCCAGCTTGCTTTGCAAAAATTAAAAACTCACCTCTAGAAGATGGATTGACCTCGACGGTAAATTCAGCATTTTCTAAAACGTTAAAATTTTCTTTTATACAATTTGCAAGCGGTATTATTTCTTCGCCCAAAAGCGATGGAGTGCCTCCGCCTATATAAATAGTATCAATGGGGCGGTCTGTTTGTCCGCCCCATTTTGTTATCTCACCTTTTAGCGCGTCTAAATAAGTTGCTAAATTCTCCTTAATATAAAACGCCGAGTAAAAATCACAATAATTGCACTTTTTCTCACAAAAAGGTATGTGAATATATAGTCCTAAACTATTAGTCAAGAATTTCACCTATGCAGCTACCAGGTACGCAAGCAGCGTTTGCTTCGTCGGTATCAATGTGCATAGCAAGAGCATAGCTATCGCTAACACGTGCGATAACGTCGCCAAAAACAAGCGCTCTGCCTTCGGTAGGAATCTTAACGTTTACAATCTGCTTGTCAACGATACCGTATTTTTCACCATCAGCGCAAGTCATATGTATATGACGCTTTGCAGCGATAACACCTTCTACAAGATCAACTTCGCCACAAGGACCAACAAGCTTGCAAGCGCCACTACCTGCAACGTCGCCTGACTCACGAATTGGAGCCTGAACACCGATTGTACGAGCGTCGGTAAGAGAAAGCTCTACTTGGTCAGCAGGACGGCAAGGACCAAGGATAGAAGCCTTGAGGCTACCCTTAGGACCTACAACGGTTACCTTTTCTTCACAAGCGAATTGACCTGGCTGTGAAAGATCTTTTTTGTTTGTGAGGGTGTGGCCTGCGCCAAACAAGGTTTCGAGTGTTTCCTTTGTAACGTGTACGTGACGTGCTGAAATTTCAACTAATACTTCCTTTTTCATAATAAAAGTCTCCTTTAATTTTCAAGTAGAGTTATTCTACCATAATTTGACATGTTTTTCAAGTGTATATTACACTTTCATACGTAGCATTGAGCCGGTTTTAACTTCGCGCTCAAACGGAATTTTAATTTGCATCATAGGTTGATATGCCGACTCAATCTGCTTGCCCTTTTCATCATAAAGAGTAGTGGTATCAACCGCAAACGGAATGCTACCTGCCTCTAGACAATCAAGTTCCGTGCCACTTGCAAATTTGTTTTTAAGAGTTGCTAAAATACATCCGTCCTCATATCCGTCAACCACCGCCGCAATAGCGTAGTCGCGTACGTAACCCGCGTTTTCATAGGTTTGCGCATTTTCGGGACGACCAAAATAAAAACCTGTCGAGTAGGTGCGATGGCTCATTTTATTGAGTTCTTCTCTTACCCAGTCAGGCAATTTCCACTCGCCCTCGCAGTTAAGCAAACTATCAACCGCACCGCGATAAGCGTTTGCAACAACCGCAACGTAATATTCGGTTTTTGCTCTACCCTCTATCTTAATGCTTGAGACGCCCGCCGCAAGCATTTTATCAAGATGCTCTGCCATACACATATCGTTAGCATTAAGTATATAAGTACCTTTTTCGGTTTCGGTAATATCAAAATACTGACCGGGGCGCTTTTCTTCCATAAGGCTATAACTCCAACGGCAAGGTTGAGCGCAGTCGCCGCGGTTAGCATCACGACCTGTCATATAGCTTGATAGCAAGCATCTTGCCGAAAAAGACACACACATAGCGCCGTGCGCAAAAGCCTCTATCTCAAGCTCGGGTGGTGTGTTGGCGCGAATTTTTGTGATTTCTTCTAGCGATAATTCGCGTGCCAATACCACTCGCTTTGCGCCCATTTCGTAAAATGCTTTAGCCGTTGCGCTGTTTACGATACCCGACTGCACCGATACGTGCAATTCGCAATTTGGCGCATACTGTTTAACCATACCGATAGTACCAAGGTCTGACGCAATTACCGCATCAACGCCAATTTCGTTGAGATAACTCAAAAAGTCAGGCAAACGTACTATTTCATCCTCGTGAGGAATAGTGTTGCAGGTTACGTGTACCGTAACACCGTGCGCGTGAGCGTAGTCGACACCCTCTTTTAAATCCTCGCGGCTAAAGTTTGCACTTGCGGTTCGCATACCAAACTCTTCGCCCGCAATATAAACGGCATCGGCACCAAAATCCACCGCAGTTTTAAGTCGACTTAAATCGCCTGCGGGGCATAATAGTTCTAGTTTTTTATTCGAATGTTTCATATACCCAATTGTTATCCTTTTTAAGTCTTGCTATTGTAGCATTTTGTTCTGCCAATGTTTTGTGGAAATAGAAATTACCATTTTTATCGGTAACAAAATAGTAAAAACCTTGCATATCAGTATCAGGATAAAGAGCCGCATTTATCGCGTCAAGTCCAGGTGAGCAAAGTGGACCCGGTGGCAATCCTTCTACTTTATAGGTATCGTATCTACCGTTGTCGTGCTTAAACGAGCCACCGTAATAACAGGTTGGTGATGAACCAAGTGTCTTAAAATTGTCGCTATTTAAGCGATTATAAAAAACCGCAGCAACACTGCTCATATACTTAGTATTTTGACCAGATTCCATTTGAACAATAGACGCCATAGTCAAAATCTCGTTCATGGTATAACCCATTTCTTCAGCGCGAGCGTACATTTCGTCGGTGATTTTGCTTTCCATAGTCTTAATCAACTTATCAACAACCATTTGCGCGCATTCATACGAGTTGTCTTCATCGCTAAAGTCATAAGCATAAAACTCATAAGTATCTGGGAAAAGATAACCTTCTAATGAATAATAGGTTTTATCTTCGTCGCAGTTTTTAAGTAGTTTTGTATTTAATTTAACGTCTTTTAATGCCGCAAAGAAGTCTTTTTTGGTACATACCTTTTCTCTTTCAAGTATGGTTGCAAGACCATCGGTAGTTTTCTTTTCGCCGTCTACGATATGTGTATAATCGTTTATACCCGTACCTTCGGGAATGGTTACCTTAACAGTTTCGGCCTTTGCACCCTCGTTTATAAGCATATCGGCAATAGCAGAATAACCCGCCTCGGTATTAAAGGTATATAAACCATATTTATACTGGCTATCATAACCCTTTATTTTAGAGTACATTTTAAATAAAAACGGCATTTGAACCGCGCCTGCTTCTTCTAGCTTTTCGGCAATAACGGTAGTTGAAGCGCCCTGCGGTATATTCACCTGAACGACTTCGCCTCTGCCAAAGCCCATACCAACAAAGTCAAAAAGTCCTAGCACAATAGTAACGCCCAAAGCCGCCGACACAATAAATATAGACGTAATCCATATTATATTTTTTATTGTAGACTTTCTTTTGCTCTTGCGTTTTTTTCCATTTTCTTTTTGCTCGTTGTCTTCAACGCTAAAGCCTTTGCCGATTATAAAATCGTCATCGTTAATGTTAAAATTATTATTTTGCATAATTACCTCGTTAAAAACTATATCGCATACTTCTTGCCATTTTTTTAGCAGAGTCTTCGTCCTTGGTTATTGTAGCTAAATAAGTTAGCGCAAAATCTATAGCGCCGCCTGCGCCCCAACCTGTAACGATATTGCCGTCACGAACTGCGGGACGATCTAGTATATGAGCGCCGTCTAACTCTTTTTCAAAACCGGTATAGCATACCGCATTTTTACCACGTAGCAAACCCTTGTGCCCCAAAATCATAGGAGCCGCGCAAATAGCGCCGATAATCTTACCGTTTTCTGCTGCAAAATCAATAAACTTATTTACGTTTGCGTCTGCCTCAAGGTTTGTAGTACCGGGAAGTCCACCCGGCAAAATAATGCCGTCAAGACCGTCAAACACAGCCTCGTCAATCGTGATATCGCAATCAACGATTATATTATGTGAACCGCTTATTTGCTTGGCGCCAACGCCTACTGTTTTAACCTCGATGCCTGCGCGACGCAAAACGTCAACGGGAGCTAGCGCTTCTAGTTCTTCAAAACCAGTTGCCAAAAAAACATAAATCATTTTATATCACCTTAAGTGTTTCTTCTAATACGTCTTTTGCGATGTCCTCTATCGAGCGAGGCTCGCCATCCTTTGCGCAAGAAATAATTGTCCAACCCGAATACTCGGCAGTAAACATAGCCGCTTTACGGCATTTGTTAAGATATTCGGTATCGCTTTCGTGAATATCTTTTTTACCCTCGTCACCGTTATATCTGCCCGAAAGCAATTTTTGTGACACTTCAATTGGCATATCCAAAAAGATTACCTTGTCAGGTTTTGGAATAGCAACCTTGTTATACTCTAGGTCGTAAAGCCAGTCAAGAAAATCCTTCCACTCGCTTTCGTCCATCTTTGAAGTTTGATGAACCGCGTTTGAGGTGGTGTATCTACCCGATACGATAACGCCGTTTTGGTTATAGTATTCACCCCAATTAGTCTTGTAAGAAGCAAATCTATCAACCGCATAAAATAGTGATGCGGCATAGGCGTTTACGTCGCCGGGTTTTTTACCAAACTCGCCGCCTAGATACATTTTTACAAGAGCGCTTGAATTACTGTCATAATCTGGGAAAGAAACGCTACGACTTTCTATTCCGTTTTTTAATAAATTTTGTGGTAAAAGCTCAAGTTGTGTCGATTTGCCGCAACCATCAAGGCCTTCAATTACAATCAACTTACCCATTTATTTCATTTCCTCATAAAATTTCTTAATTTCTTTTGCCTTGCCGCAGCTCATTTTACCCTCGGGACAAGGACCTGTAAGGCAAGGAGGACCTGCCTTTTTAAACAGCTCGGGAGCTACTTCCTTTACAAGAGCTAGCATTTTATTTGCAACGTCTTGAATCTCCCACTGAGCGCGGTTACAACAACGATGACGGAAGAAATTATGTAATGAACGAGCGTTCATTGTAACTACCATCTTGGTCTCACAAGCATTTGGTAATACAAAACGAGCGTCCTCTATCGCCTTTTTAGAAGCAAGTCTTGCTGCGGTCTTTTCATCTTTGCCTTCAGCCATAAATGCCTGCTTGTGCTTTTCGGTAAGTATTTCGGCAATTTTGTCATAAGATTCTTGAGCGAGTCGCATAGATTCTTTGTAAGCCTCTAGTGCCACAGGATCCCCGGCAACCTCGGGAGGAGTTACAAACTCAAACGCGCCCTCTTTTACGTAACGTTGACTCTTAACCGAATACGACGCCATTCTGTGACGGGTAATTTGTGCCAAAAATGCACGTGACACACCCTCGATACCAAAGGTGAATGATGCGTGCTCTATAGGGCTTTCGTGACCAATTTCAGAAAGCATTTCGACAAAATCCGCCGCCTTTTCTTCGGTGAGTCCGTCATATAAATCCATAATATTTGAAGAGCTATAGCAAAGCTTTGCGGCCGATGCTATTGTCTTTTCAGGACTGGGGGTATGCGCTAGTAGTATAACGTTTGGCATAAAGTTACATCTCCTGACAAAATTTTCTCAATATAATCTTGCATATTATATCATAAAGTATAAATAATATCAAATATTTTTTGTCGTAACGGTAGAAAATAAAAAAATGTAAAAAAATTTGTAAAAAAGGCTTTTTTTGTAAGAAGAAATGTGCTACAATGTATTTGTCAAAATTTTTATTTCTTGCGGAGGGATTTCATAATGTCCAGTATTAATTTTAAGCACACACCTTATGGCGACCTTGCAATCATCAGCATGCGCGGTTGCGAAGATATTGCTTCTCAAGTAGACTACTACCTAAAAGATTGGCGCAATATCGACGAGGAACAATCATTTGTTATCGATGCTAACTGTCCTCGTTTTGGCACAGGTGAAGCAAAAGCAGTTCTTAACCATTCAGCACGCGGTCTTGATGCATTTATTATTTGCGACTGCTTTAACTACAACGTTACATACAAAATGTATGGACAAACTGTTCCTATGAGTCCTGACGATCATTTCCAAGATCTAAAGCGCGTTATCGCGGCATTTGGTGGTAAAGCTCGTCGTATTACCGTTATTATGCCAATGCTTTACGAAGGCAGACAGCACCGCCGTACTTCTCGTGAGTCTATGGACTGTGCGCTTGCTCTTCAAGAACTCGTTTCAATGGGTGTTAAAAACATTATCACCTTTGATGCGCACGACCCACGTGTAAACAACGCAATTCCACTAGATGGTTTTGATAACGTTCAAGCAGCTTACCAAATGATCAAGGCGCTACTCCGCAGCGTTCCTGACGTTAAGCTTGACCGCGACCACACTATGATCGTTTCTCCTGACGAGGGTGGTATGGGCAGATGCATCTACTACTCATCAGTTCTTGGTCTTGACCTTGGTATGTTCTACAAACGCCGTAACTACTCTATCATCGTAAACGGCAAAAACCCAATCGAAGCTCACGAATTCCTCGGTAACGATATCGTAGGCAAAGACCTCATCCTTGTTGACGATATGATTTCTTCAGGCGAATCAATGCTTGATATCGCTGCTAAACTCAAGGAAAAAGGCGCAGGTCGTATCTTTGTTTTCTCTACCTTTGGTCTTTTTGTTGAAGGTCTTGATAAGTTTGACGAATACTACGCAAACGGCCTTATCGACAAGGTGTTTACAACCAACCTTATCTACCAAACACCAGAGCTTCTCTCTCGTGACTGGTACTGCAGCGTAAATATGTCGAAGTATATCGCACTTATCGTTGAAACACTTAATAACGACAACTCTATCAGCAAGTTGCTCAACCCTGTTGACAAGATTAAAGCAGTAGTAGCAAAATACGAAGCTGAAAAACAAGCGTAATTTAATAAAAAAATTTAAAGACTCCACTTGAAATTTCAAGTGGAGTCTTGATTTTTAGGGCATAATACTTTTGGTGATTTAAAATGAATATTAGAACCGACCTGGTTAGTGAAATTAAAAGTGATAGTCCCAATAATTTATCGGGTGTTGAAACGTATGACGAGCAAATACTAGACGTTAATATATCTACCGTCAAAATCACAACCGACCTTGCCGCTAAAAATATTGGCAAACCAAAGGGTACCTACTGCACAATTTCTTTCCCACGGCTTGACTTTGTGTGCGACAGTGAAAATATAATAACCGCTACTGTCAAAACGCTTAAAACCATAATACCACAAGGCTTTAAAACCGCGCTTGTGGTGGGACTTGGCAACGCCGATATTACACCCGACGCGTTAGGTCCGCTTGTGTGTAACCGAGTGCTTGCAACAAGGCATATAAACGACAAATTAAAGCGTGATTTAGGTCTTGAAAGGCTTAAAAGCGTTAGCGTAATTGCGCCAAACGTGCTTGGCAAAACCGGTATCGAAAGCTACGACATAATCACTGCGGCAAGTAGCAAAATAAAGCCCGATATTATACTAGCGGTCGATGCCCTCGCCTGCCGCGATGCCGACCGTCTTTGCCGCACGATTCAAATTTCAAACACCGGTATAACGGGCGGCTCTGGTGTAAATAATGCCCGAAAACCGCTAAACCAAAACACCGTCGGCGTGCCGGTAATAGCGATAGGCGTACCTACCGTTATAGACGCTAATTCGTTTTTTGATTCGGACGAAAATATGATGGTAACGCCAAAAGAAATTGACCTGCTTGTAGATAAAGCGGCCGATATAATCTCTCGCTCAATAAACCTATTTTTACAACCCGAAATTGACAAAGAAATCATAGAAAGTTTGACATAAAAAAGCATTTCAAGAAAATTCTTGAAATGCTTTTTGCTTTTACGGCATTTTATCTATCTCAATTTTTACAAACTCTAAAACAGTTTTAAAACGCGCCATATCAGACCAAACCTCACCATCATCCTCTACAACTATTGGTACGCCAACATTATTCCACGTAGAAATCGTTTCTATTAACTGCTGTTTTGTAAGGCCTGCGGCGATATAGTCCTCCGCTGTGTGAGAGCATATCCAATGCGGTGTATAAATTTTTCCGTTCGCAAAAGCGGTATAACGGCTGCGGCATTTCTCGTCGCGCAATTCTTTGTCGGACGAAAAGATTAAATCAACCTCTTCTTGTGTCAGATACCAGTATCTTTCAAATGCTTCGAACCTATCATCAATAGGCGTATAATCTACATGAAAAGGAGTGTGATAATATCTTCCATCAACAATTACGCCCTTTTCTTGAACTGCCGCTATAAACTGCTCTTTGGTAATGCCAAGCTCATCAATAGCGGTTATCATACTCGGCAGTTCGCTTCTTGTATAGGTTTCTTTGTTTACAAGCCAAAATTGGTTATACCAACTATCTGAAATTTCCTCATCAACAATTAAATCTATATACCCCTTGCTATCCTCAATATACTTAAATTCATATATAGCTTTATACCACCAACCGTCTGCACCGCCTATTTCGGTTGGTATGTCTTGTGCAGAGGGTACAGATTGTTCTATCGGCGACTTGCTTTCAGTGGGTTCAGATACCACATTACTTTGGACATTGTCGTTACTTTCGGTCTCTTGGCTTGACACTACGTCATTATCGCTCGTCGTATCTATTGGCGATGTTTTATACAAATCAAATTGCCACAAACCGATACCAATTACCAAAACCAAACATATAGAAATTACACTAATGGTTATTTTTTGCGTTTTCTTTTTGCGTTTAACGTATTCGTCGCGGCGTTTAAATAGCTTTTCGGTTATTTCTTTAGTACTCTTCATAAACAAAGCCCTCCTTTTCTAAGTGTTTTTTAAGAGCATTTTTTGCGCGATACAATAAATTTTCTATCTGGCGATTACTCTTTTTCATAATCGACGCCACCTGCGCGTTTGATAAATTCTCAAAATACACCAAGAATAGCACCTGTCTATACTCGGATGATAGATTTTTTATTGCATTATAAAGTTCTATTTTTTGTTCTTTTATTAAATATTGCTGTTCAACCGTAAGTTCCTCTACTAAAGAATTTTCATAATTTTCTATAGGAACTGTAACGTTTGAATTTTTTCTTAAATAATCTAACGCAATATTTCGCGCAATAGCATAAAGCCACGTTTTAAAAGAACTTTTTTCATTGAATTTTGGTTTTTTAATTAAAATCTTAAAAAACGTTTCCTCCATTAAATCTTCGGCAATAAAAATATTTGAAACGTAACTATTTATGTATAGGGTAAGACAATTTTTATATTCTTCTACAATTTGTGTAAAGCCTTGATCATCACCATTAAGAAAAGTGCGATAATTTGTAGTGGCGTTTTCCATCTTTCTCTCCCCTTTCACTTATTAGACGTTTTAAATTTATAATTCTCTCACTATTATTTTAATTTTATCAAAAAAAATAAATTTGTAAAGTATAAAGCAATCGTGGTAAACATAGAGTATATATGGATGGTGATATGTTATGAGTAATCGTGGCGCTACAATACGCTTTTGCACATCAATAATTGTTGTAGCGCTGTTTTTGACCTACTCAAGCATAAAGGGATTAAACTATATACCAAGCGATACCATCACGCAAACTATGGCGCCAATAATCGTTACGCGTCCTGAGTTACAAGATAGTAGCGCCGCCCAAAACGTGAGTTCGCAAAGCACTGTTACACAAAACAGTAATAGCAGCGCCACAAGTTCAAATTCTGCCTCGTCGATAACCGTATCGGCAAGTGGTGCAGTTCAAGGCACAGTGATAGAAAAATTTATTTCTCCCTACACCGCCAATACCTCTTACAATAACGTTTATCTAAAAAACAACACCGATTTAAACATAAATTTAAAAGATTTTGTAAATGGTAAAATCGGTATTGATATAGAAAAAAACGGCAAACCGCAGGTGCTTATTCTTCATACCCACGCGACCGAAAGTTATCTTTTGCATAGCGAAACCTACTACACCGAAAAAGATACTTCACGCAACACAAACAACGCGTATAATATGGTGGCTTTGGGCAAAATAATTTCCGACAGGCTAAACGCGGCGGGCATAGTTACGTTGCACGATACGACGCAGCACGATAACCCCTCGTATAGCGAGAGTTACACTCGCTCGGCGCAAACGATAAACAGCTATCTTAAAAAATACCCCAGCATTAAAGTAGTAATCGACCTGCACCGCGACGCGCTTAGTGAAAACGATACCGACAAGGTGAAACTAACCACCGAAATAGGCGGTAAAAAAGCGGCTCAGGTAATGCTGGTAATGGGGTCTCAAAGCGGTAACGTTACAAATTTTCCCAACTGGAAAGAAAACCTTAAACTCGCGACAAAACTGCAACAAACCATAGAGGTTATGTACCCCTCGCTTGCAAGATCGATTCACTTTATGTCAAAAAACTATAACGAAAGCCTGTCAACAGGCTCAATGCTAATAGAAATAGGTACCGACGGCAATACTTTTGACGAGGCAAAATACTCGGCAGAGCTTGTAAGTAATGCGCTAATTAATCTACTTAATACTTTGTAAAAAATCTTAAAGGAATTAAAAAATGAAAAGACAAACAAAAACCTTTTTTAGATCGTTTTATTTAACACTTGTAATTTTGTTATGCATCAGCATCGGCTGGATCGGAATTACTACCGCTTGGGAAAATATTGTGCAGGTTGCTTTTGGCCGATACGATAAAGCGGTAGAAATTACTGACGATACAATTAGAATACTTGATTTTACAATAAAATAAGCCATCGCAAAAAGCGATGGCTTTAGTCTTTTTATTCCCAGTGGAGTGGTTCTTCCTCATCGTCGTCTTCTTCGGGAACTTCTAGTCCCAAATCGCGACGCTTTTCAATATCTGCGTCTGGGTGCTCTGCATAGTATGGGTCGATAATATACTTTTTAATACTACCAAAGGTAAAGTACTGAATCATTAAGAATCTAAACGCAGGTAGTGTCGCGATAGCTACGATAGTTTCTAACAAAAATACTCTTAAATCGCCGCCTGCAAGCAATAGCACACCAACGTAAACCGCATAGGTTGCAAGCAAACATATACCGCAAAGTAAGTTACGCCAAAGGTTTACAAACACAAACTTTAAGCTGTTTTTGTAAAGCATTTTTAGGCTAAAACCAAAAGTTATCATAAGGGTATAGATGTAGAAATTCATCATTAAGAATATAAACAAGAAAGTTATACTAAGTACAAAACCCGCAAACGACAACGTACTTCCACTTGCCACATATTCGTTATCATAAAATCTGATTGCAAAAATCAAAACGTATAAAACAACACTGTTTATAATACCTACCGCCAAAGCCTGCTTCCAATTTTTGCGTATGGTAGAGAAAAAGTCGCTAAGACCAAACGAGTGCTTATCGCGAGCGATATTACGGGTAACGTTTGTAAGACCCGCAAAAGCAAAACCGTGAGTTAAAATAGGTAACGACATAACAACAAGCGCAATATTCAAAGAGAAAAACTTAAAAAAGTTGCGGAAAAAAGTTTCAAAAAATGCAAAAAATGCTTTCTTTTTAGGCGCATCTTTACTAATACCGGGACCTTCTTTAGTAAAGTCCAAAAAACCAAAAAATCCCATTTTTTACTTCTCCTTCTTTTGATACATAATCTTTTCACTAAGATTAATTTCTTTAAAGCCTATCATGTAAGCTATACCGCAAACCATAGGCACTATAAACTGAACCAAGAACAACAATACGTACTGTGCTGCATTGAGTTCTGAAATAGTAATTTTATCAGAACAACCGCCTATTAAGTAAATAATCGGTTGTATAAAACTATTAAGGTAACTATATAACGT
>JAFYLD010000052.1 GCA_017537245.1 Clostridia bacterium
GTAATCATTAAAAAGCTTTCTTCAAACCATATTTGTTCCTTTTTTTCTAGTATAAAAAGGTTTGCGCCCTCATAAATTTGTTCGTTTAAATTTTCAAACTCGGGAGGTATTGATGAGGTGTCGATAAGCAGAGCCATACGTTCGTAAGCGACCGACGGTTCGAGTAGCAGGTGGTGGGTTTGACCACTTGCCATAACCAAAATATTACCGCGTTCTAGACTGTAAATATTACCTTCTATCATAAAACGGGCGTTGCCGCGCAAGAAATAATACACCTCAACCATGTTGTGAGAATGGCTCTTAAAAGAAAGATCATCGGTAGCGGGGTCGAGTGTTAAAGTATGGTGCATATAGGCCGAATTATCCCTATAAACAAACAGTTTTTTCTTTTTCATGCTATCACCAAAGCTATTTTAACATATATTGTTTCTTTTTGCAATATTTTTGCACATATTTGCAATTTAATTGCAAAAAGAAAAAATGTATAATATAGAATGAAATAAAATGTAAAGAGGAGTATTCTTTATGGTTAAAAGTATAAAAAAAGATAAATTGGTGGTAAACATTTACGAGAACCGCACCCTTATGGGCGAGGCTGCCGCAAATGATATTGCCGCTTGTATGGAGAAATTGCTAGCAGAAAAAGAAAGCATCAATATGGTGTTTGCTGCTGCTCCTTCTCAAAACGACGTGCTCGAAAGCTTGCTCAAAAAACCACTCGACTGGAACAGAGTTAACGCTTTTCACATGGACGAGTACGTAGGTCTCAAAAAAGAAGATGCGCAAAGCTTTGGTAACTATCTTAACGAACACATTTTTAAGAAAGTTCCATTTGCAAACATCTACTACGTTGCTGACTATGGTCTAGATTACGAGCAACTACTTGCAGAAAATCCAATTGACATCGTTTGTCTAGGTATTGGCGAGAACGCTCACATTGCGTTTAACGATCCGGGAGTTGCTGACTTTAACGATCCTGTTCGCATTAAAAAAGCAAAGCTTGACGACGTTTGCCGTATGCAACAGGTTCACGATGGTTGTTTCCCAACCTTCGACGACGTTCCAGAATATGCATACACCCTCACAATTCCTCAAATGACAAGCGCCGATTACATGTTCTGTGTTGTTCCTGCCGCTACAAAAGCAAATGCGGTTTACAACACCATAAACGAGGAAATCAACGATATGTGTCCTGCAACTATCATGCGTCGTCACGATAACGCTATTATGTATTGCGACGTAGACAGTGGCGCAAAGGTGCTTTAAGGAGAAGATTATGGAAATTAAATTCAAGCTTGGTGTTATTACCGACGAGGTAACACAAGACATTTTTGAAGCGGCTGCGTTTTGTAAAAAGTACGGACTCGAGTGTATGGAAGTGCGCTCTATAAACAACCACTCTCCATTTGATTATACCGACGAGGACGTTGAAGAAATCATTGCCGCTGCAAAGCAATATGACCTAGAGGTTAGCGCTATTTCTTCACCAACATTTAAATGTGAATACGATGATGAAGAGGCAATCAAGGCAAATATCGCAGGTTTTGAAAAATGCGCTATTATCGCAAACAAACTTGGCGCTAAATACATACGCGGTTTTGACTTTTGGAATAAGGAAGTTCCAGTATCGGTTCGCGCTACAATGTACGGCGACATTATCGCGCTTTGCGAAAAGTACGACGTTTATTGCGCACTTGAATCCGACCCTGCAATCCACTCAAGCACACCACACAAGTTGGCTGAACTTGTTTTGGCTATTAATAACCCACGCATTAAAGCGCTCTTTGACCCAGGTAACGAAATTTGGGTTACTGCGCAGACTAGCGAAGACGCTTATGACAAACTAGCGCCGGCGGGCATTGTTAATATGCACGTTAAAGATGGTATCAATACCGATGGTAACACAGTAGCTGTAATGCCGGGTACGGGTGTTGCTGATTTTGTTGGTATTTTCAAAAAACTTATTCGCGATGGTTATTCAGGCGGCGTAATGCTTGAAACACACTACCGCAAGAACGTAGAGCTTACCGAAGAACAACTAATGCGTCCGGGCGGCGCGGATTTCTCTGACGGCGCTTATGAAGCAAGTGAAGAAAGTATTATAGCACTTAAAGAAATTATAAATAAAGCATTAAAGGAGATAACAAAATGAAAAAGTTAAACGTTGCAATTATTGGTCAAGGCCGTAGTGGTCGTGATATTCACGGCGCATTTTTCCGTGGCGAAACAAACACAAAATTTAACGTAGTAGCAATTGTTGACGCTCTCGAAGAACGTCGCATCCGCGCTAAAGAGGAATGGGGTTGCGATGTTTACGCAGACTATCGTGAACTCTTTGGCAGAACCGATATCGACCTTGTTGTAAACAGCTCGTTCTCACACATGCACGCCGATATTTCTATCGACCTTCTCGAGCACGGCTTTAACGTAGTTTGCGAAAAGCCATTTGCTAAGAATTACGAAGAATGTGACCGCATTGTAAAGGCTTACGAAAAGAGCGGCAAAATGCTCAACGTATTCCAACAGTCACGTTTTGCTCCATACTATACCGAAATCAAAAAGATAATTGACAGCGGCAAACTTGGTCGTCCTGTTCAGTATAGCATTTCATTCTCTGGTTTTGCTCGTCGTTGGGACTGGCAGACATATCAAGGCTATAACGGTGGCGAGGTTCGCAACACAGGTCCTCACCCACTTGACCAAGCGCTTGATATCTTGGGCTTTGATGATAACGTTACTGTTTTCTCAAAACTTGACAGAGTTAATACTTTTGGTGACGCAGAAGACTATGCAAAGATTATTCTTACAGCTCCTGGCAAGCCACTTGTTGACGTTGACCTTTCTAAGTGCAACGCATATCCTGCGCCTATTTACGTTGTTCATTGTCAATACGGCTCACTCAAAGCTACAATGAGCGCCATCGACTATAAGTACTATAATCCTGAAACCGCTCCGGAGCAAAAACTTACAATCGAGCCACTTTTCACCGCGGACCGCACTCCTGCATATTGCAGTGAAAAACTTGACTGGACCGAAGAACACGTTGACGTTGAGGGTACAGTATTTACCGTTGGCGTTAAGAAATACTACGATATGATTTATGATTATCTTGTAGATGGTAAGGAAATGGAAATCACACCTTATCAGGTACTCAAGCAGTTCAAGGTTATTGATACAATTCGCGCACAAAACCCACTTGACACAATCACAGTAAAATAGGGAGAAATATTTTATGAAAATTGCTATTCTTGGTGTAGAAAATTCTCACGCTGACGCATTTGGTAAGTTGGTAAAAGAGAACGAAAAATACAAAGATATTGAAATCGTTGGTATTTACAGCGATGATGAAGAAGCAGTAAAACGTATTCTAGACGCAGGCTATGCTACCTATGCGGCTCAAAGTCCTGACGAATTTGTTGGCAAGGTTGACGGCGTAATGGTAACTGCACGTCACGGTAACAACCACTATAAATATGCTATGCCTTACGTAAAGGCGGGCATTCCTTGCTTTATCGATAAGCCTTTCTGCGCTGATTTAGAACTTGCAAAAGAACTTGCAAAGGCTGCCGAAGATAACGGCGCTCTCTTGTGCGGTGGTTCTTGTCTTAAATTTATTGACGAATTAAAGCCACTTGCTCGTATGGCAAAAAACAAGAAGGTTGTTAGCGGTTCGATTTGCTGCCCTGTTAATATGGATAATCCTTACGGTGGTTTTTGGTTCTATACCCAGCACCTTATTGAAATGCTTATTACCATTTATGGCAGAAACGTAAAATCTGTTTTGGCATATTGCCCAGACGAAAAGAAAAACCGTCTTACAGTTATATTTAACTTTGGCGAGTTTGACGTTTGCGGTCACTATACTGCTGCGTATCGTTATTCAGCAACCGTAAATACTTCTGACAACCAGATTTACAACACTTTCTGTGATGACGTTGCTTATACGTATTATGCTGAGTTTGACGAGTTTATTGAAATGGTAAACGACAAGGTTATGCCAAACAGCTATGACGAACTTGTATATCCTGTAAAAATACTTGACGCTATCGAACGCTCGTACAAAGAGCAAAAGGAAATTGTTGTAGAATGAAAATACTAACTAACGGCAAAATCGTAACCGAGGGAAAAATCCTTGAGGGTTATGATATTGTAATCGAAGATAACAAAATTGTTAGTGTAGCCAAAAGCGGTGACGTGAGTGGCGAAAAAACAGACCTTGGCGGCAACTATATTGCCCCAGGTTTTATCGAAATTCACTGTCACGGCGGTGGTGGTTATGAGTTTATTGACGCAACACCCGAGGCATTTAAAAAAGCGTGTGAAACACATGCGGCTCATGGTACTCGCGTTATTTACCCAACCATTAGCGCTACCGATTATGATACAATGGTACGCGTGCTTCAAACCGCTCGCGAGGTAAAAAACAGTTGCGCGTTAGAAATACCCGGTATTCACCTTGAAGGTCCGTATTTTGCGCTTGAAATGTGCGGCGGTCAAGCGCCTGGTATTGTGCGTGATATAGACCGCGAAGAGTATGAGTCACTACTAGAGGAATATAGCGACGTAATTGCTCGTTGGGACTATGCACCTGAAAAGGATAAAGATAATTCCTTCTTAAAGGCAGTAACCGACAAGGGTATACTTGCCGCAACCGCTCACTCGTCTGCCGAGTATGATGACGTGGCTCGCGCATTTGAGGGTGGCAACCACCTTATAACCCATCTTTATTCTTGCACTTCTACCATCACTCGTCATCAAGGTTTTAGACATCTTGGTA